>NZ_PZKQ01000048.1:0-86453 GCF_003046645.1 Escherichia sp. MOD1-EC6475
TAAGTTGGAGTCATTACCTGAAATGGCTGCACCCGGTCAGCCATTCTTTCTTCCCGTTTTCAAACCCCGATGGAAATCGTTAATTCGCTTAATGGTTTTAACCGCACGCTGCGGCACTGCGGAAGCCACCGACCAGACAATCATTTCCAGGCACAACAATACCGTACCATGTAGCGGCGTTTTCCCCTTTTCATCTCCGCGCGGAACATGAATCACGATACTGGCGTCTTTGCTAAAACGCGAATCCAGAGCGTTTGTCAGCAAAATAACAGGGATCCCCAGCCGTCTTGCTTCACGCAGCGTTGTCAGTCCTTCCCGGTGTGCGGATTTTTGCGCCATCATGATCAATACATCACCACGCTGAAGCGCGATCAGTTGCTCGGCAAGGCCAATACCAGTACGGTTTAGCGCCGTGGCGGGTAAGCCAATACGATTGAATAACCGTGCAGTATAGTCCGCCAGAATACCCGAAGCGCCAATGCCAAAAATAACAACTTGCCGCGCCTGCACCAGCATGGCTACCGCTTGTGCAAGCGCATGGCGGTTTTCAGGCTCTGACAGGACATTACAGGTATACAAATGCCCTTCAAGAACAAAATCGATTGCGGTGTTAACATCACTCGTCAAGTTACTCACCGTCGTAGACATCTTTTCGCTGGAACTAAGAGCAGGACCAAGCCACTGTTCCAGAGTGCGTTTCAGATCTCGTAGCCCCGCAAACCCCAGGGCCTGTATAGCCCGAATCACTGTGGCATCAGAAGTGTTCAATGTGGTCGCAATTTCCATCGCCGTTTGCTCGAGTACCACTTCACGATGTTCATTAATGTAGCTGGCGACGGCTCTTAACCCAGGCGTTAACTGACTCGCGCGAGTACGAAAACGCTCACCAAAAATATCAACTCGTGTTTTGTCTTTCTGAATCATTTGGCCTCCGGTAGAGGTCGCCCTGCAATTTGTGATTGTATCTGCGCGGCTATCAGCCCCAGCGATGCAAAGGAGTTAGAAATCGCCTCTTCACGAGAAATCAGCACATAGCGCCCGGAACGACAGGCCGTCAGAAACTGACACCATCCCGGCATGACTTTTTCCATTGCTGCCAGCTCATCCTGAGGTTTACCACCGGTGTCACCACGCCAGGTTGCAAAAACAAAATCGGCATCCAGTTCAGGCAAACGCTCCGCGCTCACATCCATTCGCCCACCTTCAGGAATGCTCTCAATCAGCGGCGGAAAGCGAAAACCAGCATCGCGTAATACACGCCCCAGCGAATGATAGCTATGCATCACATTAATTTTTCCCTGATTTGCCTGAATCACCGATACCGTTATTTTTTGGCTGTCCAGCGTCGCCTTCAGCGCATTGATTTGTGCCTGATAGCGGCGTTCAAGTATCGCCAGCCGCGCCTGCGTTCCTGTAAGTTCTGCCAGCTTGCGGTAGATTTCTGGCGCGCCCCCTTTGAGATGATCAATGCTCACCGTGGGCGCAATTTTTTCCAGTTGTTCAATGGGCGTATTACGGGTCGGTTCTGTGATGATCAGATCAGGCTTTGCCGCCACAATCGCTTCAATATCAATATCAGCAGTTCCAATAAAGGCTATCGATGAATTATCGAAGTCGACGCCTGTTAGTAACGCGCCTGATCGAATGAAATGGCTACCATCAGGCCGTGTTCGCCCGTGGCTGGCGACAGGAGGTACACCGAGCTCAATCAGAGGAATAGTGATATCAAGGTCGTGTAAAGAGACAATTCTCTTTGGATGTGCAGGAACAGTGACTTTGCGCCCTAAATCATCAGTAAAGACCTGAACCGGTTCTGTTGCACGGGCAAAAAATGACAACAGTATCAGCAGAGAAAAAAATAAACGCATATAACTCCCGTTAAAAACTGTTCCTGCGTTGCCAGAGCAGTAGTAAAAAGAATGGTCCACCAATCAGTGAAATAATGATGCCGGCTGGCAGTTGCAAAGGCAAAAAAGCCAAACGACCAATGCTATCCGCCAGGATAACTAATAACGCCCCCGATACTGCGCTCCCCAGCAGTAATGTCGTCTGCCCGCCACGCAGAATAAAACGTGATATATGCGGTGCTATCAATCCGACAAAACCGATGTTACCAACACATGAAACGCAGACAGCTGTCAGGATTATTGGTGCGGCTACACGCAATAACGCCAGACGGGAACTATTCACACCTAACCCGGTTGCAATCTGATGACCAAGCAGAGCGATATCCGCAGTCCGGGCGGTGAACAGCAATAAAAGAGCGGCTGGCACCATCCAACAGGCTGAAATACCGACTAACATCCAGTTGGCTGCATGAAGGCTTCCCGATAACCACATCAATGCAGTTTGTACATCACGAACATCTGCTGTGGTCATAAATACACCGATCCCGGCGGCGAAAAACCAGGACACGCCAATGCCTATCAGAACAAATCGCGGGCGAGAAATATCGCGCGCGCAAAAAATCACGATTAAAGCAACCAACAAGCCACCAGCAAGACCAGCCACTGGACGCCAGAACATTCCCAGCATTGGAAACTGGAAAATCAGCCACAGCACAGCCACGCTACATCCTTCTTTAACGCCGATTAAACCGGGATCGGCAAGGCCGTTACGCGCAATGGATTGCATTGCGGCTCCTGCCATACCTAACATGGCCCCGCATAGCAATGCCATGATGACTCTTGGCAAGCGGATATCCTGCACAATATAACGTGCGTCTGTACTTACGTTTTCTGGAGCAAACAACGCTCGCCCGACTTCCGATGCCGGGACGGAGAAAGTGCCATGCATCAAACCGAATATCAGTATTCCAACCACAAACAGAGACAGCCCACTAAGCAACAGCAGATTTTTAGGGCGCACCAGTGTCGAAAACTTACCAACACGTAGTGGGCGTAGTCCGACGTTCATTATCCGACTCATTTGAACATCCTCGTCGCCATAATGACAAAAACGGGCGCACCAACTAACGCCGTCATGACACCGGTCGCTAACTCATGGGGCGTGAAAAGCGTCCGGGCAATAATATCTGCCAGTAATAACAAAAGGGCACCGACACAAGCTGAAAGAGGTAGCAGAACGCGCAGATCCGTTGATACCAGGCACCTGACAATCTGCGGTACTAGCAAGCCGACAAAACCAATGGGGCCAGCTATCGATACGGCAGCACCGCAAAGCAACGCGATCGCGATCAAAGTGAATGTCCGCGTGCGTAGTACCGAGACACCCAGCCCCTGCGCCATACGATCGCCCAGTGCCAACATGTTAAGAGAGGGAGCACGGTAAAGGGCTAATACAAATCCCCCCAAAGAAAACCAGGCGGACGTACCAAGCGTCGCCCAATCCTGCCCCGCTAAATCACCTGCTAACCATGTCCGCATCGCCAGCAACGTTTGCTCGTCAAGAATCAGGATTGCAGCCGTTATTGAGGAAACAAACGCCGATAGCGCCACGCCGCATAAAGTAACTTTCATTGGCGTTAACCCTGAACGCCCTGCGGAGGAAAGCAGCAATATCAACAGGAACAATAACGCGCCTCCCGCAGATGCCAGCAGTGGGCGCCCAACAGGAAAGGCCAGTCCAAGTGCGCTGGCGGCAACGACAGCCAGGGCGGCGCCGGCATTTAAGCCTAAAATATGTGGCTCCCCCAATGGGTTACGAATGACAGCCTGCAACAAAGCACCAGCAACGCCAAGAGAAGCACCAGTCAGCAATGCTGCCGCTAAACGCGGCAAACGGAGTCTTACAATTACGTTGTGATCGAAGTTTTGCGGTTCAAAATGAAGAAATGCCTGCAACACCGTTTGTGGTGCAATAAATCGGGCACCAATCCCTGGATATACCACGCATCCCACCAGCAGTAAGGCGAAGAAAAATACAGTAACCAGCCCCGCGCGCATCATACTTTTTCTACACCACGAAACGGCATGAAAAACGGTTTCCCCGTCAGAGGATTTATTGATGCGTGAACATCAACGTCAAAGACAGCTTTTACCAGCTCAGGCGTGCAATGCTCCCCCTCATTCAATACACGCACCACTTTTCCCTGGCGTAAAAATATCAACGTATCACCATAATTCACGGCAAAATTCAGATCATGCAACACCACGACGACTGTACGCCCGTGATGACGCGTTAAATCATGTAATAACTCAAGAATTTCAACCTGATAACGTAAATCAAGCCAGGTTGTGGGTTCATCCAGCAGGATATAAGGCGTCTTTTGCGCCAACACCATCGCAATCCAGCATCGCTGGCGCTGCCCACCAGAGAGTTTTTCAACCGGTAAATGTGCAAACTCCTGCGTACCGGTTAATTTCAGTGCCTCTTCTACCGCCTGTTCGTCGGCGTCGCTCCATTGACGTATGAAATTTTGCCAGGGAAAGCGCCCACGCGACACCAGTTCATAAACGGTTAAGCCCTCTGGCAATAATGGCGACTGCGGCAAGATCCCAAGTCTGCGGGATAACTCTTTCGTTGGTTGCTCGTGAATCGCTTTACCATCCAGCAATATCGAGCCGCCCATGGGTTGCAAGATACGTGCAATGGTGCTGAGCAACGTCGACTTTCCACAACCGTTTGCCCCAACCAGAACGGTCATTTTTTCTGTGGGAACGGAGAAAGAAACACCATCAACAATGATTTTCTTGTGATACCCGGCAGAAACATTGTCGAGGATCAGCCCCTGCCCTTTTGCGTTATGTGCCACGTGTACGCCAACTTAATCAAAAACAAACAAAAATAAAACTCATTCTCCTTTGAGAGTTTGACGCCACAAAATGTAGTAATCAAGGAGTTAAAAACCATATAAAAACAAGGTAAATAACACGTGAAATATTATTTAAAATAAAAATTAAAATATTAAATATTAACTAGTTAAGAACAATCAGGTTGCATTAAATCATCGTAAAAACACATGTAGCATTTTTTTGTCATTTCTCATTTACTACTACATCACCACATGTTTGAATGATTCTCAATTACATATCCGGTGATGAAATAACAAACGGATAGTGCTTAGTGAGCAACAAGAAACAATTTTCACTCGCGACAATCCGCGAGTTTTTGGGATAACAGACTAAATGGCTAAGTTCACACCTTCATTCTCAGGAGTCAAAGGTCGGGCGCTCTTTTCACTGCTCTTTGCGGCACCGATGATTCATGCAACCGACACTGTAATGACCAAAGATGGCGAAACAATCACTGTTACAGCGGATGCAAATACCGCAACTGAGGCTACCGATGGTTATCAACCTCTGAGCACCTCCACGGCGACATTAACCGATATGCCAATGCTGGATATTCCGCAGGTGGTCAATACGGTTAGCGATCAAGTACTGGAAAATCAGAATGCGACGACGCTGGATGAGGCGCTTTATAACGTCAGTAACGTGGTACAGACCAATACATTAGGTGGGACTCAGAATGCTTTTGTACGCCGTGGGTTTGGCGCAAACCGGGATGGCTCGATCATGACCAACGGTCTGCGAACCGTACTTCCTCGCAGCTTCAACGCCGCAACAGAACGTGTGGAAGTGCTAAAAGGCCCGGCCTCCACGCTGTATGGCATTCTCGATCCTGGCGGACTGATTAACGTCGTGACAAAGCGCCCGGAAAAAACATTCCATGGTTCTGTCTCAGCCACGTCCTCCAGTTTCGGTGGTGGCACCGGGCAACTTGATATCACAGGCCCCATTGAAGGCACTCAGCTGGCATACCGCCTGACGGGGGAAGTGCAGGATGAAGATTACTGGCGGAATTTCGGTAAAGAGCGCAGTACATTTATTGCCCCATCACTCACCTGGTTTGGTGATAATGCAACAGTAACCATGCTCTATTCCCATCGGGATTATAAAACGCCGTTCGATCGTGGAACGATTTTCGACCTTACGACGAAACAGCCCGTAAACGTTGATCGAAAAATACGTTTCGACGAACCGTTTAATATTACAGATGGTCAGTCCGATCTGGCGCAACTCAACGCAGAATATCATCTCAATAGCCAGTGGACAGCGCGCTTTGATTACAGCTACAGCCAGGATAAATACAGCGATAATCAAGCTCGCGTTACCGCGTATGATGCAACGACAGGAACACTGACACGGCGTGTTGATGCAACTCAGGGATCTACCCAGCGTATGCATTCTACTCGTGCGGATCTGCAAGGGAATGTTGATATTGCTGGATTCTATAATGAAATTTTGGGTGGGGTGTCATATGAATATTATGATCTTCTGCGCACAGATATGATTCGCTGTAAAAATGCTAAAGATTTCAATATTTATAATCCTGTTTATGGCAATACCAGCAAATGCACAACGGTCTCGGCGTCGGACAGCGATCAGACGATCAAACAGGAGAGCTACTCAGCGTACGCACAGGACGCACTCTATCTGACCGATAACTGGATTGCCGTCGCCGGGATCCGCTATCAGTATTACACGCAGTATGCGGGTAAAGGCCGCCCTTTTAATGTCAATACTGACAGTCGCGATGAACAATGGACTCCCAAACTGGGGTTGGTCTACAAACTTACGCCATCGGTATCCTTATTTGCTAATTATTCGCAAACATTTATGCCGCAATCGTCAATTGCCAGCTACATTGGCGATCTTCCACCGGAATCATCTAATGCTTACGAAGTCGGGGCAAAATTCGAGCTGTTCGATGGTATAACCGCAGATATTGCGCTGTTTGATATCCATAAACGTAACGTCTTGTATACCGAAAGTATTGGTGACGAAACCATCGCCAAAACGGCAGGCCGCGTTCGTTCAAGAGGGGTAGAGGTCGACCTTGCGGGAGCATTAACTGAAAATATTAATATAATTGCCAGCTACGGCTATACCGATGCTAAGGTTCTGGATGATCCTGATTATGCAGGAAAACCATTGCCGAATGTTCCTCGTCATACCGGTTCGCTATTCCTGACCTATGACATTCACAACATGCCAGGCAATAACACACTGACGCTTGGCGGTGGCGGACATGGCGTAAGCCGTCGTTCGGCAACCAATGGGGCTGACTATTATCTGCCAGGCTATTTCGTTGCCGATGCCTTCGCCGCATACAAAATGAAATTGCAGTATCCGGTCACTCTGCAATTAAACGTCAAAAACCTGTTTGATAAAACGTATTACACCTCTTCCATCGCCACAAATAATCTGGGCAACCAGATTGGCGATCCTCGTGAAGTGCAATTCACGGTGAAAATGGAGTTTTGATAAAAAAGCCCGGTATACAATTGTATACCGGGCTATGTTTTATTCTCCTGACGGGAGGATTATCAGACCTCAATCTCCGCCATGTCACCTTTCTCTTGCAACCAGTTACGGCGGTCTTCCGAGCGTTTCTTCGCCAGCAGCATATCCATCATCGCGTCAGTACGCTGATCGTCTTCATCATCAATGGTTAACTGCACCAGACGGCGAGTATTCGGATCAAGCGTGGTTTCGCGCAATTGCATAGGGTTCATTTCCCCCAGCCCTTTAAAACGCTGAACGTTCGGCTTGCCTTTCTTGCGTTTTAATTGCTCAAGTACGCCCTCTTTCTCTTCTTCTGTCAGCGCGTAATAGACCTCTTTACCCAGATCAATACGGTAGAGCGGTGGCAGAGCGACGTAAACGTGACCGTGTTTCACCAGCGTGCGGAAGTGTTTTACAAACAAAGCGCAGAGCAGCGTGGCAATGTGCAGGCCATCGGAGTCCGCATCCGCGAGGATACAGATCTTGCCGTAACGTAGCTGGCTAAGATCATCGCTGTCAGGATCAATACCGATCGCTACCGAAATATCGTGCACTTCCTGCGAGGCCAGTACTTCATCGGAAGAGACTTCCCAGGTGTTAAGGATCTTACCTTTCAGCGGCATGATCGCCTGATATTCACGATCGCGCGCCTGCTTAGCGGATCCGCCTGCGGAGTCACCTTCCACGAGGAACAGTTCGGTACGATTGAGATCCTGCGCAGTACAGTCTGCCAGTTTTCCTGGCAATGCCGGTCCACTGGTCAACTTTTTACGTACCACTTTTTTGGCGGCACGCATACGACGCTGGGCGCTGGAAATTGCCATCTCAGCAAGTAGTTCCGCTGCCTGGACGTTCTGGTTCAGCCACAGGGTGAAGGCATCTTTAACCACGCCAGAAACGAATGCCGCACATTGACGCGAAGAGAGGCGCTCTTTGGTCTGCCCGGCAAACTGCGGGTCCTGCATTTTTACTGACAGCACATATGCGCAGCGATCCCAGATATCTTCCGCCGACAGCTTCACGCCGCGCGGCAGAATGTTGCGGTATTCGCAAAACTCACGCATCGCATCCAGCAAGCCCTGACGCAGACCGTTAACGTGCGTACCGCCCTGCATCGTTGGGATCAGGTTGACGTAGCTTTCGGTCAGCAGTTCACCACCTTCCGGTAGCCACAGTAGCGCCCAGTCAACCGCTTCAGTATCGCCAGCGAAATTACCAATAAACGGTTTTTCCGGCAGCGTCGGTAAACCATTTACCGCTTCCGCCAGGTAATCGTTCAGACCGTCCTGATAGCACCAGCGTTGCTCAGTGTTGTTGATCTCATCTTTGAAGGTGATCTCAACGCCGGGGCACAGTACTGCTTTGGCTTTCAGTACATGTGTAAGCCGGGAAACAGAAAAGCGCGGGCTGTCAAAGAAGGTTTCATCCGGCCAGAAGTGCACGCTGGTGCCGGTATTGCGTTTACCGCAAGTGCCGACAACCTGCAAATCCTGAACCTTTTCGCCATTTTCAAAGGCGATATTATAAATCTGACCATCGCGGCGCACGTTGACTTCTACGCGCTTTGACAGGGCGTTAACCACCGAGATCCCCACGCCATGCAGGCCGCCAGAGAACTGGTAGTTTTTGTTAGAAAATTTACCGCCTGCGTGCAGACGGCAAAGAATCAGTTCAACCGCCGGTACACCCTCTTCAGGGTGAATATCCACCGGCATCCCGCGACCATCGTCAATCACTTCTAACGACTGGTCAGCATGTAAAATTACATCCACGCGTTTTGCGTGACCCGCCAGTGCTTCATCGACACTGTTATCAATAACTTCTTGCCCCAAATGGTTAGGGCGAGTGGTATCGGTATACATCCCCGGACGGCGGCGAACCGGCTCAAGCCCGGTGAGTACCTCAATGGCATCAGCGTTATAAGTTTGCGTCATGGTTTAAGTTAGCAATTCGAGTTGATCGTCAGAGATGGTGCAGACCAAGAAAATCGACGATCGGGTTGAAATAATCTTCGAAGCCCGTAAATGCGTGGTTGCCGCCTTCTATTACAGTCTGGCGGCAGGAAGCGTAGTACGCCACCGCCTGGCGGTAATCCAGCACTTCATCTCCCGTCTGTTGCAGCAGCCAGATCAGATCCGGCGCTTCCAGCGGGTCAATCTGCATGACTTTGAGATCGTAAATATGGCGTGACTCTAGCACATATTGCTGCCCGGTGTAGGGGTTCTCGTTCTGACCGAGATAGTCTGTTAGCAGTTCAAACGGGCGCACCGCCGGGTTTACCACCACTGCGGGCAGCATAAAACATTGCGACAACCAGGTGGCGTAGTAACCCCCCAGTGACGAACCGACGATACCCAGCGAATCGCCGCCATGTTCCAGGACAATGGATTCCAGCAGTTCTGCCGCATCGGAAGGATACGGCGGCAACTGCGGAATAATCATCTCAACGTCAGGGTGATGTTCCGCCAGCCAGTTTTTCAACAAGCTCGCTTTTGCAGAACGCGGTGAGCTGTTGAAACCGTGTAAATAAAGAAGCGTAGACATCAGTAGCCTTCTGAAGCGGTATCAGGTTGGAAACGCGTGTCCGCCAGGCGGTGCACTTCGGTAGTCAGCGTGCCATCAGCATGTAACTCCAGCGTACGCCAGCCGGGGGCAATGGTGTCCAGCGTGAAGTTGGAACAGTGCGGTTTAAATTGCACACAGGTCGACGGCGTTGCCAGCAGGCGGCGCCCGTTCCAGTCGAGATCGAGTTCCTGATGAATATGACCACACAGCAGATATTTGACGTGCGGAAACTTCGCCAGCACATTATCCAGTTCACCAGCGTTACGCAGACTGTGTTGGTCGAGCCAGCTACAGCCTGCAGGCAGCGGATGATGGTGCAGTAGCAGCAACGTATGGCGCTCTGGCGCATCAGCCAGCTTACGTTCCAGCCAATCAAGCTGAAACTCGCTCAATTCGCCGTGCGGTACGCCAAACACCTGGCTATCCAGCAGCAGGATTTGCCATTGCTCACCGATAAACACACGCTTCGCCGGGGAGATACCCGCATCCTGTAACGCGCTGTACATCGCAGGCTGGAAATCATGGTTTCCCGGCAGCCAGACGCAGGGCGCACGAAAGCTTGCGATGCCTTCCGCAAAGTGCAGATAGGCCGCAGCAGTTTGATCCTGCGCTAAATCACCTGTCGCGACAATCAGGTCGAATTCGTGCTGGTGTGGACGAATCGCCTCCAGCACAGCCTGGTAGCTCTCCCAGGTGTTAACCCCCAACAGGGCTTCGTGCTTTTGTGCAAACAGGTGAGTGTCGGTAATTTGTAAAATCCTCACTCTGGCCTCACCAGCCAGAGGAAGGGTTAACAGGCTTTCCAAATGGTGTCCTTAGGTTTCACGACGCTAATAAACCGGAATCGCCATCGCTCCATGTGCTAAACAGTATCGCAACCAATCCGCTAAAAACTGATTAATTTGATGCTTTTCGTCGCGTTGATGCAACTTTTTATTAGGATAATCATACCGCGCTTTGAAGCGAAAAATCTGCTGGCTTGAACACACTTCAGCCACCATCGCGTCATGATACAGACGCACCGTCATTGACGGAAGGCTCCAGTAACTGATCGCGGGCACAGTCTGTTCTATTGTCACCAGGGTAGTGTATCGGGTCGATTCCACTATCGTTAGCCGATAATGTGCGTTTGCCACCTGATAGCTTATAGTTTCGCCGGGTGCGTCATTGCGCGGTAACAAACGGCGCAATTGTGAAAAGTTCATCTCGCACAGGCGCATCATTTCAGGAAAGTCAGGTGTGTAACGCTTCATTTATGCCCACTCATTTTTTAACGCTTGATGATGCAGTTGCAGCCATTGCAAAGCGATGACCGACGCTGCGTTGTCGATTTTCCCCTCTTCTACCCACTGGTATGCCTGTTCCCGGCTTACCACATGAACGCGAATATCTTCGTTTTCATCAGCCAGACCGTGAATACCGCTTGCGGTCGTGGCGTCCACTTCGCCCACCATAATTGACGAACGCTCACTGGTGCCGCCTGGGCTTGCGAGGAAACTTAACACCGGTTTGGTTCGTTTGACTATCAGCCCCGCTTCTTCAATCGCTTCGCGACGGGCGACATCTTCCACACTTTCCCCCTCTTCAATCATCCCGGCAACCATTTCCAGTAGCCAGGGGGTTTCGCTGGTGTCATATGCGGCAATCCGTATCTGCTCAATCAGCACGACTTCATCACGCACTGGGTCAAAGGGTAGCAAGACTGCGGCGTGACCGCGCTCAAAAATTTCCCTGCGGACTTCATGACTCATTTGCCCGTTGAATAGACGATGACGAAACCTATAAAGATCTAATGAAAAAAAGCCGCGATAAAGTGTTTCTCGTGCAATAATTTCTACATCGTTTTTGCCAAATGAAACGGGCAGGTTGTCTGGCTTAAGCATGGTTAATGTCCTGGCACTAATAGTGAATAAAATGTGAATTTCAGCGACGTTTGACTGCCGTTTGAGCAGTCATGTGTTAAATTGAGGCACATTAATGCCCTATGGCACGTAACGCCAACCTTTTGCGGTAGCGGCTTCTGCTAGAATCCGCAATAATTTTACAGTTTGATCAGCGCTAAATACTGCTTCACCACAAGGAATGCAAATGAAGAAATTGCTCCCCATTCTTATCGGCCTGAGCCTTTCTGGGTTCAGTACGTTGAGCCAGGCCGAGAACCTGATGCAAGTTTATCAGCAAGCACGCCTTAGTAACCCGGAATTGCGTAAGTCTGCCGCCGATCGTGATGCTGCCTTTGAAAAAATTAATGAAGCGCGCAGTCCATTACTGCCACAGCTAGGTTTAGGTGCAGATTACACCTATAGCAACGGCTACCGCGACGCGAACGGCATCAACTCTAACGCAACCAGTGCATCCCTGCAGTTGACTCAGTCCATTTTCGATATGTCGAAATGGCGTGCGCTGACCTTGCAGGAAAAGGCTGCCGGTATTCAGGACGTCACCTATCAGACCGATCAACAAACCTTGATCCTCAACACCGCGACCGCTTATTTCAACGTGTTGAATGCCATTGACGTTCTTTCCTATACTCAGGCGCAAAAAGAAGCGATCTACCGTCAGTTGGATCAAACCACCCAACGTTTTAACGTGGGTCTGGTGGCGATCACCGACGTGCAGAACGCCCGCGCACAGTACGATACCGTGCTGGCGAACGAAGTGACCGCACGTAACAACCTCGACAATGCCGTTGAGCAACTGCGTCAGATCACCGGTAATTACTATCCGGAACTGGCAGCACTGAATGTCGAAAACTTCAAAACCGACAAACCACAGCCGGTTAATGCGCTGCTGAAAGAAGCAGAAAAACGCAACCTGTCGCTGTTACAGGCACGTTTGAGCCAGGATCTGGCGCGCGAGCAAATTCGCCAGGCGCAGGACGGTCACTTACCGACGCTGGATTTAACAGCTTCTACCGGGATTTCTGATACCTCTTATAGTGGTTCGAAAACCCGTGGTGCGAACAGTGCCCAGTATGACGACAGCAATATGGGCCAGAACAAAGTTGGCCTGAGCTTCTCGCTGCCGATTTATCAGGGCGGGATGGTTAACTCGCAGGTGAAACAGGCACAGTACAACTTTGTCGGTGCCAGCGAACAACTGGAAAGCGCACACCGTAGCGTCGTGCAAACCGTGCGTTCCTCTTTCAACAACATTAATGCATCTATCAGTAGCATTAACGCCTACAAACAAGCCGTGGTTTCCGCCCAAAGCTCATTAGACGCGATGGAAGCGGGCTACTCGGTCGGTACGCGTACCATTGTTGATGTGTTGGATGCGACCACCACGCTGTACAACGCCAAGCAAGAGCTGGCGAATGCGCGTTATAACTACCTGATTAACCAGTTGAATATTAAATCAGCTCTGGGTACGTTGAACGAGCAGGATCTGCTGGCACTGAACAATGCGCTGAGCAAACCGGTTTCCACTAACCCGGAAAACGTTGCACCGCCAACGCCAGAACAGAATGCTATTGCTGATGGCTATGCGCCTGATAGCCCGGCACCAGTTGTTCAGCAAACATCCGCACGCACTACCACCAGTAACGGTCATAACCCTTTCCGTAACTGATGACGATGACGGGGCTTCGGCCCCGTCTGAACGTAAGGCAACGTAAAGATACGGGTTATCTGCCGCATTCTTCCCCCTTCTCGCTTCAATTTCGACCAGCCATCCTCTATTCTGATGGGTATTTACCACTGGTCCCGGAAGACAAAAATGAAACGGACAAAATCCATACGCCACGCATCGTTCCGTAAAAACTGGAGCGCACGCCATCTGACACCTGTCGCTCTTGCGGTTGCCACTGTTTTTATGCTGGCTGGCTGTGAAAAGAGTGATGAGACTGTGTCTCTGTATCAAAATGCTGATGATTGTTCAGCTGCAAACCCAGGTAAAAGCGCAGAATGCGCCACTGCGTACAATAATGCGCTGAAAGAAGCGGAACGTACTGCGCCGAAATACGCCACTCGGGAAGACTGTGTTGCTGAATTTGGCGAAGGTCAATGCCAGCAGGCACCGGCTCAGGCTGGCATGGCGCCAGAAAACCAGGCACAGGCTCAGCAATCCAGCGGTAGCTTCTGGATGCCGCTGATGGCTGGTTACATGATGGGGCGTCTGATGGGCGGCGGCGCGGGCTTTGCACAGCAGCCGCTGTTCTCCTCGAAAAACCCGGCCAGCCCGGCTTACGGCAAATATACTGATGCCACCGGTAAAAACTATGGCGCTGCCCAGCCAGGCCGCACCATGACCGTACCGAAAACAGCTATGGCGCCGAAACCGGCGACCACCACCACCGTTACCCGTGGCGGCTTTGGTGAATCTGTTGCCAAACAAAGCACCATGCAGCGTAGCGCAACCGGCACTTCTTCTCGTTCAATGGGCGGCTGATACCGATGGAAAGAGTCAGTATTACCGAGCGCCCGGACTGGCGCGAAAAAGCTCACGAGTACGGTTTCAATTTTCATACCATGTACGGTGAGCCGTACTGGTGTGAAGATGCTTACTACAAATTGACCCTCGCACAGGTCGAAAAGCTGGAAGAAGTCACCGCCGAACTACACCAGATGTGCCTGAAAGTGGTGGAAAGAGTGATCGCCAGCGACGAGCTGATGACCAAATTCCGCATTCCAAAACACACCTGGAGTTTTGTGCGTCAGTCATGGCTGACTCACCAGCCGTCGCTTTATTCGCGTCTTGATCTGGCGTGGGATGGCACTGGCGAACCTAAACTTCTGGAAAATAACGCCGATACACCAACGTCACTGTATGAAGCTGCGTTCTTTCAGTGGATCTGGCTGGAAGATCAGCTTAACGCGAGCAACCTACCGGAAGGCAGCGACCAGTTTAACAGTCTGCAAGAAAAGCTGATCGATCGCTTTGTCGAGCTGCGTGAGCAGTACGGCTTTCAGTTGCTGCATCTCACCTGCTGTCGCGACACAGTGGAAGATCGCGGCACAATTCAGTATTTGCAGGACTGCGCGACCGAAGCTGAAATCGCCACCGAGTTTCTGTACATCGACGATATCGGTTTAGGCGAAAAAGGTCAGTTCACGGATTTGCAGGATCAGGTCATCGCTAATCTGTTCAAACTGTATCCGTGGGAATTTATGCTGCGCGAAATGTTCTCCACTAAGCTGGAAGATGCTGGCGTGCGTTGGCTGGAACCAGCATGGAAGAGCATTATTTCCAACAAGGCGCTTCTGCCACTACTGTGGGAGATGTTCCCGAATCACCCGAACCTGTTGCCCGCTTATTTTGCGGAAGATGATCATCCGCAAATGGAAAAATATGTGGTTAAGCCGATCTTCTCACGTGAAGGCGCAAACGTGTCAATCATCGAGAACGGCAAAACCATTGAAGCGGCGGAAGGTCCGTATGGCGAAGAAGGCATGATTGTTCAGCAATTCCATCCACTACCGAAATTTGGCGACAGTTATATGCTGATTGGTAGTTGGCTGGTGAATGATCAGCCTGCCGGAATTGGGATTCGTGAAGACCGCGCATTAATCACCCAGGATATGTCTCGGTTTTATCCGCATATTTTTGTAGAGTAATCAATGATACCGGATGGCATTCGCCATCCGGTATCGTAGCTCAGATAAGGCGTTTACGCCGCATCTGACAGCCGTTGCCGGATGTGGCATAAGCTAGCCGACAAAGGGTGATATTTTCTCCGTTAGCCTACCTGCACCGACAACATGCTTAAACTGCCCATCTCTATGCCATCAACCGGAACAGTCACCGGCTCCTGACCATCCCACGCACCTAACACATACAACAGTGGCAGAAAGTGTTCCGGTGTTGGGTTCGATAACGCCCCACCTTCATGGTCGAGGTAATTCACTAGTGGATGCTCCTCAACCGCCCCTTGCCACGTCAGATTCGCTTTCACATACTCATTAAATGACATCGCCCACGGATACGGTGAACTATCACCATGCCACTTCACCGTGCGCAGGTTATGCACCACGTTACCACTGGCAACTAACATTATCCCTTCATCGCGCAGCGCCGCCAGTTTACGTCCCATTTCGAAATGCCCGGCGGCGGGTTTAGTGCTGTCAATACTCAACTGTACCAGCGGGATGTCAGCGTCAGGATACATCTTAATCAGCACGCCCCAGGAACCGTGGTCAAAACCCCACGCTTCTTTATCCAGGGTAACGGGTACTGGCGCCAGCAATTCGACCAGTCGCTGTGCCAACGCTGGTGAACCCGGAGCCGGATAATGCGTTTCGTATAATTCCTGAGGAAAACCGCCAAAGTCATGAATTGTCGGCGGCGTTTCCATCGCCGTTACTCCCGTGCCACGAGTAAACCAGTGCGCAGAAATAGCGACTATCGCTTTCGGGCGCGGCAATGTCTCGCCTAGCTGCTGCCAGGCCTGGGTATATAAATTATCTTCCAGCACATTCATCGGACTACCGTGACCTAAAAACAATGCTGGCATACGCGTTGAAGACATGATGATATCCTTAATTGAAGGTGTCATTTTGATATCCTCACAATACGCTTGTTCGGTGGGCGAAGAACCCAGATAACCATGATGATGATCATCAGTTATTTTGAAGCTCCACCTGAAGTTGAAGAATTATAAGGAGTTGTCGATGTCAGTACCTCTCATTCTGACCATACTGGCGGGGGCAGCCACGTTTATTGGCGCGTTTCTCGGCGTTCTTGGACAAAAACCCTCAAACCGACTGCTGGCGTTTTCGCTGGGATTTGCGGCGGGGATCATGTTGCTCATCTCATTAATGGAGATGCTTCCTGCCGCATTAGCCGCCGAAGGGATGTCGCCTGTGCTGGGCTACGGTATGTTTATCGTTGGTTTGCTGGGCTATTTTGGCCTGGACCGCATGTTGCCCCATGCCCACCCGCAGGATTTAATGCAAAAATCAGTGCAGCCGCTACCAAAATCAATCAAGCGCACTGCCATTTTGCTCACTCTGGGTATCAGCCTGCATAACTTCCCGGAAGGGATTGCCACCTTTGTCACAGCGAGCAGTAACCTGGAGCTGGGCTTTGGTATCGCTCTGGCAGTAGCGTTGCACAATATACCTGAAGGTCTGGCAGTAGCGGGGCCGGTTTATGCTGCAACAGGCTCGAAACGCACCGCAATTCTGTGGGCCGGGATTTCTGGACTGGCAGAAATTCTCGGTGGTGTTCTGGCGTGGTTAATCCTCGGTAGCATGATTTCTCCAGTGGTAATGGCAGCAATCATGGCGGCGGTTGCGGGTATTATGGTCGCACTTTCCGTTGACGAATTAATGCCATTGGCCAAAGAAATTGATCCCAATAATAACCCCAGCTATGGCGTGCTATGTGGAATGTCAGTAATGGGGTTCAGTTTAGTGCTGCTACAAACGGCAGGAATTGGTTAAAAACGACTTCAGATGTTGTCCCGCGCATGGACAACATCTGCAGACATCACAAAAGCTCTATTCCAGCTTTTCTGCTACTTCTTCTCTCGCACTGCTTAAGTATTTGTTACGCGCTTCCAGCAGTGCGTCTCTGTCCTGGCGGAACGCCCGACAATAACGTTTCAGATGCAGAAAATAACCCACCACAACCAGCGCAATCAATACAATCCAGTACCAGGCGATAAACATCCTTTTTACCCTTAATATTTAACATTATTAAACATTTGGCGAATAAATTTCACACATCCATTTTCGGATATATTCATATGGTCGCATAATAGAGAAACAATTATATGATTTCGATCATATTTAATGAACAGAAACATATCATTTGTTGTTTAAAAAACACCCTTCACATTAAAAATACTTATACTTCCTTCAACATAGGGTATCTATTCATTATATATATTTCATTGTTGCTATTTTATGTAAATCATATGTTTACAATATTTCATTAGCATTCAGAATATAAATGGAAAGCTATTAACGACAAGCACAAACCGCCTAACAACGGAGGTTAATTTCACCTGTTCACTCAAAACAACATTCACCACATCAATTAATTTTATTTATTTTGATTGATGTAATAGCAAATTCATTTTCTTTATTTATTGTTTAAGTTTTTCTTAAAGTTAATTTAAAAAAACATAACAAGACTTGCATTTAGCCACGTGATAACATTTTACTGAAATTAATATTTCATTCAAAAAATATATTTTCTCTCATATTTCATACTTCCTATTTGTAAAGGATTATACTCATGTTAAAGAAAACCCTTCTGTCTGCATTCGCGGCTACGTTAATTTCTGGTGTCGCTTTTAACGCTCTTGCTGATGATACAAATCAGGGGTCAGGTAAAATCACTTTTAAAGGTGAAGTTATCGATGCACCATGTTCTATCGCGCCTGGTGATGAAGATCAAACCATCAACCTTGGTGAAGTTGCCAGCACTGTATTGAACAGTGGACAAAAATCTCTGCCGGTAGATGTCACCATTCATCTGCAGGACTGCATTTTGTCTAATGGCACAAATACTGTCGATAAAGTCAAAATTACCTTCAGTTCTGCCAGCGTTGATACCACTGACTCCAGCCTGCTGAAAAACACCCTTGATGGCAACATCGGTAGTGCATCGGGTGTTGGTGTTCGCCTGATAAAATCTGACAACACTAATGTGACCCTGGGTACTCCAGTCACCATCAATTTCCCCACCACCAACTCATTCCAGGAGCTGAACTTCAAAGCTCGCATGGAATCCCTGGCTAAAAATGCAACACCAGGTAACGTCCAGGCGCAGACAAACTATGTCCTCGACTACAAATAATAATACTCATAGATAACGCCAGAAAATCAAGCCGATGAAGTTTCATCGGCTGTTTGGGACATTGTAAAAATGGATTTTTATGCAAACTAAAAACACGTTTAGTCGGGATAAATTATCTCTCTCAATAAAAAATGTCCTTTCTGGTGTTGTATGCTCACTGTTATTAGTTTTTCCGACACAAGCGGTAGAATTCAACGTTGATATGATTGACGTTGAAGATCGTGCAAATATCGATCTCTCCCGATTCGAGAAAAAAGGATATATCACTCCAGGCAAATATCTTGTTCGCGTGCAGATCAATAAAAATATATTACCGCAAGCGTCGACGCTGGACTGGGTAAAAGCAGATACAGAAAGCGGTTCGTTACTGTGCCTGACGAAAGAGCATTTAACTAACTTTGGCCTGAATGAAGAATTCATTGAAACCTTACAAACAATACAAAGCACTGACTGCCTTGATTTAAGCCTAAAACCAGAATTAATAACACGCCTCGATAAGTCAACAATGATGTTATCACTCAGTGTTCCTCAGGCATGGCTCAAATATCAGGCCAAAAACTGGACTCCCCCCGAATTCTGGGATGACGGTATCGCAGGGTTTATTCTCGACTACAACCTGTACGCCAGCCAGTATGCGCCACATCACGGCAACAGCACCCAAAATATCAGTTCCTACGGCACATTAGGTTTCAACCTCGGCGCATGGCGTTTACGCAGTGATTATCAATATAATCAGAATCTTACTGAAGGCCGTTCCGTTAGCCACGACGGCGACTTTGCGCGCACCTATTTGTTCCGTCCTATCCCCACATGGTCATCAAAATTTACCATGGGGCAATACGATCTGAGTTCCAATCTTTACGATACATTCCACTTTACTGGAGCATCCTTAGAAAGTGACGAAAGTATGTTGCCACCCGATTTACAGGGTTACGCCCCGCAAATTACCGGTATCGCGCAGACTAACGCCAAAGTCACCGTTGCACAAAATGGTCGAGTCCTTTATCAAACTACCGTTTCACCAGGGCCATTTACCATTTCTGATTTGGGGCAATCGCTCCAGGGGCAACTGGATGTCACTGTAGAAGAAGAAGATGGTCGCACCAACACCTTTCAAGTCGGCGCTGCTTCTATCCCTTATTTAACCCGTAAAGGGCAAGTGCGCTATAAAATGTCACTTGGGAAACCAACCTCCGTTGGGCATAACGATATCAATAACCCATTCTTCTGGACGACGGAAGCCTCATGGGGATGGCTGAATAACGTCTCTCTCTATGGCGGCGGCATGTTTACGGCTGATGATTATCAGGCGATTACTACCGGTGTAGGTTTTAACCTTAATCAGTTCGGCTCGCTTTCATTCGATGTCACCGGCGCAGAAGCCTCTCTGCAACAACAGAATAGCGATAAATTACGCGGCTATAGTTATCGGTTTAACTACGCAAAACATTTCGAATCAACTGGGAGCCAGATTACCTTCGCGGGTTATCGTTTCTCTGATAAAGATTATGTGTCGATGAGCGAGTATCTCGCCTCGCGCAACGGTGATGAAACCGTCGATAATGAAAAAGAGAGCTATGTAATTTCGCTGAACCAGTACTTTGCTGCGCTGGAGCTGAACTCTTATCTCAATATTACACGTAATACCTACTGGGACCGTGAAAGTAATACCAATTACTCCCTGTCTTTGAGCAGAAATTTTGATATTGGTGATTTCAGAGGGATCTCCGCTTCGCTGGCAATAAGCCGGATTCGTTGGGATGACGACGAAGAGAATCAGTATTATTTCTCATTCTCTCTGCCTTTACAGCAAAATCGTAATATCTCATACAGTATGCAACGTACCGGTGACAGTAATACCTCGCAAATGATCTCCTGGTATGACACATCAGATCGTAACAATACCTGGAATATTTCAGCATCGGCAACAGACGACAATATCCGCGATGGAGAGCCAACACTGCGCGGAAGTTATCAGCACTATTCTCCGTGGGGACGCCTGAATATCAACGGTAGTATGCAACCAAATCAATACAACTCAATCACTGCTGGCTGGTACGGCTCTCTGACAGCCACGCGTCACGGTGTTGCGCTTCATGATTATAGCTACGGTGATAATGCCCGCATGATGGTGGATACAGACGGCATTGCTGGCGTTGAGATTAACTCTAACCGTACCGTGACCAACGGGATGGGCGTTGCTGTTGTTCCTTCTTTATCGAACTACACCACCGCCATGCTAAGAGTGAATAACAACGAATTGCCCGAAGGTGTGGATGTTGAAAACTCAGTCATTCGCACCACGCTCACTGAGGGCGCGATCGGTTACGCGAAACTGAATGCCAGCACCGGATATCAGATCGTCGGAGTGATCCGCATGGAAAATGGCCGTTTCCCGCCACTGGGAGTAAGCGTAACGGATAAAGCATCAGGTAAAGATGTGGGCCTGGTTGCAGAAGATGGCTTCGTTTATCTCAGCGGAATTCAGGAAAATAGTACATTGCGTTTAACATGGGGGGATAACATGTGCGAAATGACTCCGCCCAATAAAAGTAATATCAGCGAAAACGCTATTATTTTACCGTGTAAAAAAGTCAATTAATTCAGGATGAATGAAATGAAAATGCCAATAATCACAACGGGAATGATTTGTTTACTGGTGATAAGTTGTTTTGCCCAGGCCACGGTTTCACCGGACAGGACGCGCATTATTTTTAATGCTTCCAGTAAAAGTGCGACAGTTCGTCTGACCAATCAAAGCAAAACTGAACCTTATCTGGCGCAGTCATGGATTGAAGATGCCAGCGGCAAAAAAACACGCGACTATATTTCAACACTGCCGCCGATGGAGCGTATCGAAGCAGATGAACAGGTGCAAATTCGTCTGATGGCACTGGCATCGCTCAATAACTTACCACAAGACAGGGAAACCTTGTTCTACTATAACGTCCGGGAAATTCCGCCTCGTGCCAAAGAACAGAATGTAATGCAGATCGCGATGCAAAGCCGCCTGAAATTATTCTGGCGTCCAAAATCCATTGAATTAAAAGAGGGGCAAATGGTGCCTCTGCAAAAAGTCACGGTAAGCCGTACTGCGACAGGACTCACGCTCAATAATCCAACGCCTTATCATATTACTGTTGGTTATATAGGCACTAACGGAAAAACATTAATGCCTGGGGCAGACAGCATTATGGTAGCACCGTTTGCAACAGCGACTCAGCACCTGAACAACCTGCCAGCCACATTCCTGCTCGGTTTTGTTGGCGACTATGGTGGTCTGGAAATGTTTAAAGTTGAGTGCAACTCCGTCCAGTCTCTGTGTCAAAGCACATCAGCCAGAAAGGGAAAATTATGATTACGCTTTTTAGGCTGTTAGCTATTCTGTGTTTGTTTTTTAACGTTTCTTCTTATGCTGTAGATTGCTATCAGGATAAAAACAAAGGTCCTACGCTTATCGAAAAGGAGATGCCCTCCTTCAGAATTCCTCAAAATGCCATTCTGGGTCAGAAAATTTGGGAAAGTGACGATATCGCTGTCCACGTCTTTTGCAACAATGCAGGTAACTGGTCATCTGCTGCCCCCACAGAAAATATTCATGCCTGGATCAAATTGGCAGAGTTTAATGATCCCATCGTTCTGAACAACCCGTATTTAATATTTGGTGTGACTTATAACGGTCAGGACTATGAAGGAAATGGTCAGAGCATAGATACGGGAGTGTGTCTGGATCGAAAGAATTCAACGGGGGATCAATATACAACTAAAGCTTGTAATGGCAGCACATATCAGAAAAATAACGAGTTCAATGCTCGTTTCCGCCTGTATGTAAAACTCGCTCAATTTCCCCCTTCTACAGAGGGCCTCAGTTGGGACTTTGGTGATGTAAACGTGTTGCAATTTGATGGTGGACAAGGTGCAAATACTAGTCCCAAAGCAAAAAACCTCCATGTGAATATTACAGGTCTCGATAATATTTCATTTCTTGATTGCGGCGTAACTATGCGCATTTATCCAGAAAGCCAGATAGTCAACTTTGGGCAAATCGCTGCAAACTCTTTCTCAACATTTCCCCCCAAAGCAGCTTTTAGTGTTTCAACAATAAAAGATGCCACTGCTGATTGCAGCGAACAATTTGACGTTGCAACCAGTTTCTATACAAGTGACACACTCTACGACGATACCCATCTGGAAATGGGAAATGGTCTGTTGATGAACATCATCGACCAAAAAACGAAGGATTCCGTAGTATTTAACCAGTATAAAATATTTACCACTTATGTACCGGGGCAATCTTCCACCACGGCGACCCATGACTATCTGGCGGAATTAACACAAAAACCTGGCGAATCGCTTAGATTCGGCCCCTTCCAGAAAGACTTGATTGTAAAAATAAACTATCACTAAATAGCAAAAAAGCCGGGGTCAGTCCAGATGCCCGGCTTTTCTATATTCAAAATATACAGGCTATTAACTGGCTTTACGCTCGTGCGCCTGACGATAAGCCACCAGATCTTCGATAGTAACCAGTGCCATATTGTGTTTATTCGAAAACTCAATGCACTCTGGCGCACGCGCCATGGTGCCATCGTCATTAGTCAGCTCACACAGTACACCTGCCGGTTTAAACCCTGCCAGCGTCATCAGATCAATGGTCGCTTCAGTATGACCACCGCGAGTCAGTACACCACCCGCCTGTGCGCGCAGTGGGAAAACGTGGCCCGGACGATTCAGATCTGACGGTTTCGCGCCATCGGCAATAGCAGCACGAACGGTTGTAATACGATCAGCGGCAGAAACACCGGTAGTCACACCTTCAGCAGCCTCAATGGTCACGGTAAAACCGGTGCCATAGGCGCTAGTGTTATTTTCTACCATCATTGGCAGATCGAGTTGTTTACGGCGATCTTCAGTGATGCACAGGCAAACAATACCGCTACCGTGGCGAATGGTCAGCGCCATCTGCTCAACGGTCATCGTTTCTGCCGGGAAGATCATATCGCCTTCGTTTTCACGGTCTTCATCATCAAGCACCATTACACCGCGTCCTTCACGCAGCGCAGCCAGTGCATTTTCAACACGTTCGAAAGGCGTACCAAAAGAGGAAAGTAGCGTCTGATTCATGGTAAAAAAACCTCACTAAAATTATGGTTACCAGAATCAGGGCAGTCTTAGGAGTGGCGGCATATAGCCAAAATAACGTGAGCGGGTCCATGCCCGACAGAATCGTTACTCTCTCCCATCCGGACTCTAACCGTCGGCCCCGGAATTACACCGGATCTGCTGTCCTTTGAGTTTGCACCCAAAGCGCTCGCGGGCTTTCAACTAAGTTGATTTACCGCCGGTGGGGAATTTCGCCCCGCCCTGAGAATAAGCGGATTCACTATAACGCTAATGATTAGCGGCGGCAACGCACAGGTTCACATAATTCTGGTTTATGACTTACCCTTATCGCACTACAATGGCACTAAACACCTATCAGTACAGGGAAACTACAATGATTGACCCGAAAAAAATTGAGCAAATTGCTCGCCAGGTTCACGAATCAATGCCTAAAGGAATCAGGGAGTTCGGGGAAGATGTGGAGAAAAAAATCCGCCAAACCCTGCAGGCGCAGTTGACGCGTCTCGATCTTGTGAGCCGTGAAGAATTCGACGTTCAGACGCAGGTTCTGTTACGGACCCGTGAGAAACTGGCGTTACTGGAACAGCGCATCAGTGAATTGGAAGCACGCAATAATCCGGTAGCAGAAGTTCAGTCTCCTCCAGCCATCCCACCCGTTAATAAAGCAGAATAAAGCAACACAAAAACGGGCCAAATGGCCCGTAATATCAATGTTCTAATTCCAGTTCTTTTGACTGTGTCATCCGCTGGCAATACCAGGCATAGCGGGCGCAAAACCAGGTCCGATGTTCTTCATCCATATTACCGGTGACGGCCAGAATATCGACCGGGCGGCCTTCAGAATGCATTCTGGCAAAACTACGCGCCAGGAAATCGAAATTATTTAAAGAATTAAGACTATGATCCATAAGCACATCCTCCGGTTATCGCATACCTTTTAAGGCTATATGCTTTTTCTGATTTCAGTATTCCCTAATCAGTGTAGTGCCTTTAAACATAACGTGCGTAAATATATTGTTTAGGATCACACTTTTTCAAAAAATAAAAAACAACATTAAAGGACTTCTCCTTTTAAGAACTCACTAACATGTGTTATTATTAGCCAAGATAAATGTAAGCAAGGAAACCATACCATAATAAACAATGCGTCACTGAATGGACGATGGAGTGACTGATGATTTTATTTGCCGACTATAACGCACCTTATCTTTTCGCTATTTCCTTTGTACTATTAATCGGTCTGTTGGAAATTATTGCCATTATCTGTGGCCATATGCTATCCGGCGCTCTTGATGCACATCTTGATCATTACGATTCCATAACCACAGGTAATATTAGTCAGGCGCTTCATTATCTCAATATCGGAAGGTTGCCAGCCCTCGTCATCCTCTGCCTGCTAGCCGGTTTCTTTGGGCTGCTTGGTGTTTTGCTACAACACGCCTGCATCTTGCTCTGGCAAGCCCCACTCTCGAATCTGTTCGTTGTTCCTGTCAGTTTACTGCTCTCAATTATCATGGTGCATTATACCGGTAAGATAATTGCCCCCTGGGTTCCACGTGACCATAGCTCTGCTATTACCGAAGAAGAATATATTGGCTGCATGGCATTAATTACCGGTCATCAGGCGACTTCAGGTAACCCCTGTGAAGGAAAACTCACCGATCAATTCGGTCAAACACACTATTTATTACTGGAACCCGAAGAAGGGAAATTTTTTAATAAAGGTGACGAGGTATTAATTATTTGCCGACTTTCTCCAACGCGGTATTTGGCTGAAAAAAAATCCCTGGCCAAATATATTATAAGTATTTAATTAAAAGGAAATTTAATAATGGATGATATTGTTAACTTAGTGCCTTCCTGGATGTTTATGGCGATTGTTGCCGTATGCGTTCTATTTATTATCGGTATTATTTTCGCGCGGCTTTATCGTCGGGCATCTGCTGAGCAGGCATTTGTCCGTACCGGATTAGGCGGACAAAAAGTGGTTATGAGTGGCGGCGCAATTGTTATGCCGATCTTCCATGAAATAATCCCTATCAATATGAATACATTAAAACTGGAAGTTAGTCGCTCGACGATTGATAGTTTGATTACAAAAGATCGTATGCGTGTCGATGTCGTGGTCGCTTTCTTCGTGCGGGTAAAACCGTCGGTAGAAGGCATCGCCACCGCCGCTCAGACGTTGGGGCAACGAACCTTGTCACCGGAAGATTTGCGGATGCTGGTCGAAGATAAATTCGTCGATGCTCTGCGTGCCACCGCAGCACAAATGACCATGCATGAGTTACAGGATACACGCGAAAACTTCGTTCAGGGGGTGCAAAATACCGTTGCAGAAGACTTGTCGAAAAACGGTCTGGAACTGGAAAGCGTGTCACTTACCAACTTTAACCAGACGTCGAAAGAGCATTTCAATCCGAACAACGCCTTTGACGCCGAAGGTTTAACCAAGCTGACTCAGGAAACAGAACGCCGTCGCCGCGAGCGTAACGAGGTTGAACAGGATGTAGAAGTTGCGGTGCGTGAGAAAAACCGTGATGCGCTGTCGCGAAAGCTCGAGATTGAACAGCAAGAAGCGTTTATGACACTTGAGCAGGAGCAGCAGGTTAAAACCCGCACCGCAGAGCAGAATGCGAAAATTGCGGCTTTTGAAGCTGAACGTCGTCGTGAGGCAGAGCAAACGCGTATTCTGGCTGAACGGCAGATTCAAGAAACAGAAATCGACCGCGAACAGGCCGTGCGCTCAAGAAAAGTTGAGGCTGAACGCGAAGTTCGCATTAAAGAGATCGAACAGCAGCAGGTCACCGAAATCGCCAACCAGACGAAATCGATCGCTATTGCGGCCAAATCGGAACAGCAGTCACAAGCGGAAGCGCGTGCCAACCTCGCACTTGCAGAAGCGGTAAGCGCCCAGCAAAACGTAGAAACAACACGTCAGACCGCCGAAGCCGATCGTGCCAAGCAGGTTGCTCTGATTGCCGCAGCACAAGACGCGGAAACCAAAGCGGTCGAACTGACCGTCCGCGCGAAAGCTGAAAAAGAAGCCGCAGAGATGCAGGCGGCAGCAATCGTAGAGTTAGCTGAGGCAACACGTAAAAAAGGCTTGGCGGAAGCGGAAGCACAACGCGCACTGAACGACGCTATCAACGTACTTTCTGACGAACAAACCAGCCTTAAGTTCAAGCTGGCGCTGTTGCAGTCTCTTCCTGCAGTAATTGAGAAATCCGTTGAGCCAATGAAGTCTATTGACGGTATTAAGATCATTCAGGTCGATGGTCTGAATCGTGGTGGCGCTACGGGTGATGCAACATCAGGCTGCGTTGGTGGAGGTAATCTGGCAGAACAGGCGTTATCAGCCGCCCTTTCTTACCGCACACAAGCACCGCTTATTGACTCTCTCCTCAATGAAATCGGCGTTTCAGGCGGTTCGTTGGCGGCATTGACTTCACCATTGACTCCATCGATACCCATCGCAGATAACGTAGAGTAGATTTTCTTATATTCACATCCTTGGCCCAAAAAGCCGGGGATTTTTTATATCTGCGTTCAGCTAAAAAGTGCAAATGATCAGGTTGTTGCAGCGTTTTACGAGTCGAATCGGGGAAGAGAAAACTGCATCAGGGAAAACATTGCGCAGGGTCTGATGCTCATCAACAATCGGGGAGTCAGCAAGGGGCTGAAACGGGAAAGCCCCTCCCGAGGAAGGGGCCTTATAGAAGGAAAGGGTTATGATGAAGTTCGTCATCATACTGATTGTGTTGTTACTCGTAAGTTTCGCAGCTTATTAACAGCCAATCAGAGGGGGGAGGAATCCTCCCTTACCCTTGTTCCTTTACTTTAGGTTGAAAAAAAATCAGCGTCAAGAAGGTTTCTGCATCCCACATCCCTGGCTCCAAAAGCCGGGGATTTTTTATATCTGCGTTCCGCTAAAAAGTGCAAATGATCAGGTTGTTACAGCGTTTTGCGAGTCGACTCGGGGAAGTTAAAACTGCATCAGGGAAAGCATTGCACGGGGTCTGGCGCTCATCAACAATCGGGGAGTCAGCAAGGGGCTGAAACGGGAAAGCCCCTCCCGAGGAAGGGGCCTTGTATAAGGAAAGGGTTATGATGAAGTTCGTCATCATACTGATTGTGTTGTTACTGATAAGTTTCCACGCTTACTAACAGCCAATCAGAGGGGGGAGAAGTCCTCCCTCACCCTTGTTCCTTTACTTTATGTTGAAAAAAAATCAGCGTCAAGAAGGTTTCTGCATCCCACATCCCTGGCTCCAAAAGCCGGGGATTTTTTATATCTGCGTTCCGCTAAAAAGTGCAAATGATCAGCTTGTTACAGCGTTTTGCGAGTCGACTCAGGGAAGGTAAAACTGCATCAGAGAAAGCATTGCGCGGGGTCTGGCGCTCATCAACAATCGGGGGGTCAGTAAGGGGCTGAAACGGGAAAGCCCCTCCCGAGGAAGGGGCCTTATAGAAGGAAAGGGTTATGATGAAGTTCGTCATCATACTGGTTGTGTTGTTACTGTTAAGTTTCCCGACTTACTAACAACTCATCAGAGGGGGGAGAAATCCTCCCTTACCCTTGTTCCTTTACTTTAGGTTGAAAAAACAACAGCGTCAATAGGTCTACCTGGCACGAAACGAGATCTGTGAACCGCTTTCCGGTTAGCCTTTTTTATCCTGTTGGATCTTCTTGATGATGTTGGTCGTCGAGCAACCGTCTTCAAAGTTGAGCACCAGCACTTCACCGCCGTTGGCCCAGACTTCTTCACTCCCGGCGATCTCTTCCGGTTTATAGTCGCCGCCTTTCACCAGCAGATCTGGCAAGATGCCGGCGATCAGGCGCTGCGGCGTGTCTTCTTCAAACGACACCACCCAGTCGACAGCTTCCAGTGCGCCCAGCACAATCATACGCTGTTCGAGCGGGTTAACCGGACGAGAATCCCCTTTCAGGCGTTTGGTGGAAGCATCGCTGTTCACTGCGACAATCAGGCGGTCACCCAGTTTGCGGGCGTTTGCCAGATAGGATACGTGCCCGGCATGTAGGATGTCGAAGACACCGTTGGTCATCACCACTTTTTCGCCGCGTTTACGCGCCGCCGCTACAGCAAGCTTCAGCTCCTCTTCGGTCATCACACCAAAGCCGGTGTCCGCACGTCCACGCACCGCGTTTTCCAGCTCAATGGGAGAAACCGTGGAGGTTCCCAGTTTGCCGACCACTACGCCAGCCGCCGCATTGGCAAAGAAGCAGGCTTCTTCCAGAGAATTACCCGCCGCCAGCGTTGCCGCCAGTACGCCAATTACCGTGTCGCCCGCACCGGTAACGTCATACACTTCCTGCGCCTGAGTTGGCATATGCAGCGGCGCTTTACCCGGTTGCAGCAGGGTCATGCCTTGTTCGGAGCGGGTCACCAACAGAGCCGAGAGTTCGTAATCGGCAATCAGTTTCATGCCGCGCTCAACAATCTCTTCTTCGGTCTTACATTTACCGACAACAGCTTCAAATTCTGACAGATTCGGCGTCAACAGCGTAGCGCCACGGTAACGTTCAAAATCGGTGCCTTTTGGATCAATCAGCACCGGAACGCCCGCCTTACGCGCCAGTTGGATCATCTGCTGCACGCTTGCCAGCGCACCTTTCGCGTAGTCAGAAAGCACCAACGCGCCAATCGAACTCAGCGCCTGATTAATCCGCTCATGCAGCGGCTGCGGATCAACACCTTCAAAACCTTCCTCGAAATCCAGACGGATCAGCTGTTGGTTGCGGGAAAGCACCCGCAGTTTGGTGATGGTCGGATGCGTTGGCACAGAAACGAAGTCGCATTTTACGTTGACGTCCGCCAGTGATTTACTCAGCGCGCGCGCCGCATCATCAATACCAGTCAGCCCGACCAGGCGAGCGTTAGCACCAAGAGAAGCGATGTTCATCGCCACGTTGGCTGCGCCGCCCGGACGTTCTTCAATGGTATTGACTTTAACCACGGGCACCGGCGCTTCCGGCGAGATACGGCTGGTGGGACCGTACCAGTAACGATCCAGCATCACATCACCAACCACCATCACTCCTGCACGTTCAAACTCTGGCAGCGTTACTTTCATTCCTGTCTCCTGAGAGATTCAAAATTTGCGCGCGATAATATCACACTTCATTCCTCCACCAGCCACTTCTGCCAGCTTGCCCGCACCAGTTCACGCTCTGCGGTGAAGCACTCCTCCGGCACATGACCCGGTAATTCCTGTAACGCCAGATGATGAAGTTCATCGCGCAGCGTAGTGTAAGCACGGGTCAGCGCCATCGCTTCCTGCTCTTCCATAATGTCGTTTTGCGCCAGCAGTTCCAGAATGCGTACGTTGTCTGACCAGCGTGTTAACTTCGGTTTTTCATGAGCGTAGCGCAACACCAGATATTGAGTAATAAATTCGATATCGGTAATTCCGCCTTCATCAGCTTTGATATCAAAGCGATCGCGATGTTTATTGCCGAGATGAGCGCGCATTTTCTCACGCATTTCCCGCACTTCCGTTTGCAGAGTTTTACTTTCACGCGGCAGCATCATAATTTCCCGTCGCACTGCGTCAAAGTGCGTGGTCAATTGTGGATCGCCGTACACTACCCGCGCACGCACCAGCGCCTGATGTTCCCACGTCCAGGCCTCGTTTTTCTGATAATCGGCAAACGCTTCTGCGGATGTCACCAGCATTCCCGCAGCCCCGGACGGACGCAGCCGCGCATCCACTTCATACAAAATGCCGGAAGAAGTACGCGTACTGAACAGATGCATAATGCGTTGCGCCAGACGCAGATAAAATTGCCGCCCGTCGATTTCCCGCTCGCCGTCGGTCATCACATCCATCGGGCAATCATGGAGGAAGATAAGGTCAAGATCGGAACTGTAACCTAACTCCCAGCCGCCCAGCTTACCGTAGCCGACCACCGCAAAACCACGGCCTTCGCGTTCGTTTAAGTGATTCGGTTTACCGTAGCGGGCGACCATTTGAACCCACGCCTGCTGAACGACAGCATCTATCATTGCTTCCGCCAGCCAGGTTAAGTGATCGCTCACTTTCATCACCGGTAGCGTACCGGCGATATCCGCTGCCGCAATGCGTAACAGTTGCGCCTGTTTAAACTGGCGTAGCGCCTCAAGCTGTTGTTCTTCGTCATCTTCCGGCACGCGCAGCAAATACTGGCGCAGTTCATCACGGTAGGCGTCGGTCGCCGTCGGTTGGTAGAGGGTATTTGGATCGAGCAGTTCATCCAGCAATAATGGATAACGCGCCAGCTGGCTGGCAATCATCGGCGATGCGGCACACAGAGAAATCAAATGCTTAAGTGCCGCCGGAAATTCACTAAGCAACTCAAGATAAGTGGTGCGAGTAACAATCCCCACCAACAAGGCGGTAATGCGCGACAGCGTGACAGCAGCATCTTCACGCGCACAAACGTCACTCAGTAGATGAGGCATCAGATGGTCGAGCACCTGGCGACCGCGCGGCCCAATGGTACGTTTATCCAGCTCTTTGCGGAAATCGGCAATCAGCGTCAGCACCTGTTTGCGATCATCTTCGCTAAGATGCGCCAGTACCAGCGTAGTGTCATCTTCCTGCAACGCATCCTGCCACAACTCACGCCACTGTTCCGACAGCGACTCTTCCTGAGTTTCACTTTCGTCGTCGCCAATCAGTTCATTAAACACCCGACGCACATTTGTCATATGTCCGGTCAGTGCCCCGGTCAGTTGCGGCCAGTCAGCGAAATCCATTGCCCACGCCAGCCGCGCACGGTTAAGCTCATCGGCGGGAAGCGTCTGGGTTTGTTCGTCGTTAATGCTTTGCAGCAGGTTTTCCAGACGCCGCAGGAACAGATATGCCACTCGCAATTGTTCGGCATCATTTTCAGAAAGCAGATGCAGCGCGGCAATGGCGCTGAGTGTCGGCAGTAAAGAGCGTGATTGCAGCGACGGTTCACGTCCGCCGCGAATTAGCTGGAACACCTGGACGATAAATTCAATTTCGCGAATGCCACCCGCGCCAAGTTTGATGTTGTCAGTGAGGCCGCGACGACGCACTTCACGGGCAATCATTCCCTTCATGTTGCGCAGTGACTGGATGACGCTGAAATCGATGTAACGGCGGAAAACAAACGGACGCAGCATCGAACGCAATTCGTTAGCATAGACGCCATCGCTATCGCCCATAATCCGCGCCTTGACCATCGCGTAACGCTCCCAGTCGCGCCCCTGCTCCTGGTAATAATCCTCCAGCGCCGCAAAGCTCAACACCAGCGGGCCGCTTTCGCCAAACGGACGCAGACGCATATCCACGCGATAGACAAAGCCATCCTGCGTTGGTTGATCCAACACTTTAATCAGCCGCTGGCCCATGCGGGTAAAGAACTGAGCGTTATCCAGTTCGCGGCGTCCGCCCTGCGTACAGCCATGTTCCGGCCAGGCAAAAATCAGATCGATATCTGAGGAGAAATTCAGTTCCCCGCCACCCAGCTTGCCCATGCCTAAAATCAGCAACGGTTGCGTTTCACCCTGCGTATTGCACGGCGTTCCCCACTCGCGACAGCAGGCTTCATACAGCCAGTCGCGCGCCGCGACAATCAGCGTCTCCGCCAGATGGCTGAGTTGCTGCAAAATGCTCTCTTCAGTAACCAGTGCCAGAGTTTGCGCCCAGGCGATACGCACCATAATGCGCCGCCGGAACAGACGCAGCTCGCGCATTAAACTGACTTCATCGCTTACATCACTGAGCGCCTTCTGCAACCATGCAGCGTAATGCTGCCATTCGTCGGCCTGCGGCGGCTGGCTTTCCAGTTCCGTTAGCCACTCTGGATGCGCAATTACGCTGTCCTGCACAAAATCACTAAAAGTAAGTACTGACTTCGCCTGTATGCTAAGTGATTCCTCGGCTAAAGGCGCTGGCAGCCGCTCAACAACGGTCTGCCAGTACTGCTGTAACGGTGAAGAGAGCGGCTTCATAAGCGATTTTATCCTTGCCTGATTAACGTTTTCCGCTGTGCAACCAGAACGGTTCCTGATTGTTTGCCTCATTACGGAAATGTTCAATTTCAATGCGTTGCCCGGTCGCAATGGCGTGACGCAGTCCCTGCCAGTTCTCCAGCCAGGCTTGCGCAACGAGAAGATCGTAGTAACCCGCCAGCAACAGTATTGAGTCAATATCACGCGTCAGACGTGGTAACTGGTCACGGTAGCGATCGCCCAACGGCTGGCAGAAAACGCTTTTCAGTTCAGCGGCATGGCGGGAAAGATGGATATCGGCAAAGCGTTTGAAGGAATCGCTCATTTTACTCTGTGCTTTGGCATCTAAAAACGGCTGCCAGGCTTTGCTTACCAGCCATTCGGTCAACGCCAGCTTCGCCATTGCCGTTTCGGTAGAGTAGACCGCCGTCACGCCAGAAACCGCAGAAGCAATCGTCGCTTCACATTGGGTCAACAGGTCACGTAAGTGAGTGCTCGCTTTCCTTGGCACAATACCACCGAACAGCATCAGCGTATGGCGAACAAGGCCGATGGCTGCCAGCACCTGCTCTTTCGCCGCATCGTTGCCGCGCACCCACAGCTCTTCATGATATTGCCATTGCGCTAACGCCAGCTCCAGCGCCGCTTCCAGCCCCTGTTCCACATCGGCTTTTGCTGCAACATGCAAAATGGTGGTGGGTTTGATTTCACGCGCGGGATTGCCCTGCGCCAGATGATAGCCACGCGCCGCTTTACTCAGGCTGCCCTGGCGTAATCCGGTTTGCGATACCAGTTGGTTCGCCAGTTTCAGCACCGCGCGCGTTTCACCGCTAAGCAGCTCCAGTTCCAGCTCACAGATAGGTTCAGCAAATTCACCCGCTTTCACCTCGCCCTGATCGAGAGCGATTTCAATCTGGCTGCCATCGACCTCCACCAGCCATTTTTCGCGATAAAAATTGGTGCTGAACAGCGGCTGCACGCGAGACGCGAGATCGGCAGGTAACTCACCGTTTGGCCAGACTTCCGTCGGTAACAGCGCCAGGTCGAGCGTCGGTTCACTCAACGCCACGTTATATTCCGGGCGCTGGTGCAATCCGCCCGTTACCCGTCCGGCAACTTTCATGGTCATCTCATAGCGACTGTTTTCGCCACGAATACGCAGCCCCATGTCGTGCCCACGCAGCCAGTTATCCGGCGTTTCGTAGTAAATATTCAGCAACTGCACGGGGTCATGGTGCTCGCCGCCCAGCGTATTGAGATGGTCACGCAACGCCTCAACGGCACTGTGATTAACAATAAACTTTAATTCGATTTCCTGAGCCATGGCCTTTACTTATCGGTTATGTCACATAAGTGACGATGAACGGCGAACTAAATGCGATCTTTTTTGTCAGTAGATAGTATTTTGCGCCAAATTGCCATGCAACGAGCATTTTGACGGGCGTAAAAGTTTGAGACAGTGGCAAAACCTGACACAGAGGATTCCGATTGATACCGAATGCTTTGCGCAGCAACACTGATGCCACTACTATCGTTCCACTTTCCATGACAATAACGACAGCCTGATGCCAAAATTACGCCTGATCGCACTAACTTTACTCGCGCTTAGCGCCACTGCCGTCTCTCACGCGGAAGAAAAACGCTATGTTTCTGACGAACTGAACACCTGGGTTCGCAGTGGTCCGGGAGATCATTATCGCCTCGTGGGCACCGTGAACGCCGGTGAAGAAGTGACATTATTACAAACTGACGCCAACACCAATTATGCCCAGGTGAAAGACAGCTCCGGCCGTACCGCCTGGATCCCGTTGAAACAACTGAGCACTGAGCCAAGCCTGCGCTCCCGCGTGCCAGATCTGGAAAATCAGGTCAGAACCCTGACCGATAAGCTCACCAATATCGATAACACCTGGAATCAGCGCACCGCAGAAATGCAGCAAAAAGTGGCGCAGAGCGACAGTGTGATCAACGGGTTAAAAGAAGAAAATCAGAAGCTGAAAAACGAACTGATTGTCGCGCAGAAAAAAGTCGATGCCGCCAGCGTTCAGCTGGATGACAAACAGCGCACCATCATCATGCAGTGGTTTATGTATGGCGGCGGTGTGCTGGGACTTGGCTTGCTGCTCGGTCTGGTATTGCCGCACCTGATCCCAACGCGCAAACGTAAAGATCGCTGGATGAACTAAATCGCCTTCTTCGTTGCACTGTCTTATTATTAGGAATTGTGTATTTGACGAAGGGAAGATGGCGTGAAGATTTATCTGGTCGGTGGTGCGGTTCGGGATGCATTGTTAGGGCTACCGGTCAAAGACAGAGATTGGGTGGTGGTCGGCAGTACGCCACAGGAGATGCTCAACGCGGGCTACCAGCAGGTAGGCCGCGATTTTCCTGTTTTTCTGCATCCGCAAACCCATGAAGAGTATGCGCTGGCACGTACCGAACGGAAATCCGGCTCCGGTTATACCGGTTTTACCTGTTATGCCGCGCCAGATGTCACACTGGAAGATGATCTTAAGCGTCGCGATCTGACCATCAATGCACTGGCTCAGGATGATAACGGCAAGATTATCGACCCGTACAACGGCCTGGGCGATCTGCAAAATCGTCTGTTGCGCCATGTTTCCCCCGCCTTTGGCGAAGATCCGCTACGCGTATTGCGCGTAGCGCGTTTTGCTGCGCGTTATGCCCACCTTGGTTTTCGTATTGCCGATGAAACTCTGGCGCTGATGCGTGAGATGACTCATGCAGGCGAACTCGAACACCTGACGCCCGAACGCGTGTGGAAAGAGACTGAAAGCGCCCTCACCACACGCAATCCGCAAGTTTTCTTCCAGGTATTGCGTGATTGCGGCGCACTACGCGTTTTATTCCCGGAGATCGACGCGTTGTTTGGTGTCCCCGCTCCGGCGAAATGGCACCCGGAAATCGACACGGGTATTCACACCTTAATGACGCTCTCCATGGCAGCGATGCTGAGTCCGCAGGTCGATGTCCGTTTCGCAACGTTATGCCACGATCTCGGTAAAGGGCTGACTCCACCAGAACTTTGGCCGCGTCATCACGGTCACGGTCCGGCGGGCGTGAAGTTAGTGGAACAACTATGTCAGCGTCTGCGGGTGCCAAATGAAATTCGCGATTTAGCCAGACTGGTGGCTGAGTTTCACGATCTCATCCACACCTTCCCAATGCTGAACCCAAAAACCATCGTCAAATTGTTTGATTCCATCGATGCCTGGCGTAAACCGCAGCGTGTCGAGCAACTGGCGCTGACCAGCGAGGCCGACGTGCGCGGCAGAACCGGCTTTGAAGCGGCTGATTACCCACAAGGGCGCTGGTTGCGCGAAGCCTGGGAAGTGGCGCAGTCAGTACCGACAAAAGCGGTCGTTGAAGCGGGATTTAAAGGCGTGGAGATTCGCGAAGAGTTGACCCGACGCCGGATTGCGGCGGTAGCCAGCTGGAAGGAACAACGTTGCCCAAAACCTGAGTAAGTGTTGGATATATAACTAAAAATTAGTGCGAACTGTCCCCTCGCCCCTCTGGGAGAGGGTTAGGGTGAGGGGAACAGGCCAGTACCAGAGCGAACAATTACCCTCACCCCGGCCCTCTCCCTAAAAGGGCGAGGGAGAAAACCGGGCCTGCTCCGAATCAAAAGAACACAACGTACACCGCAGCCGCCACAATAAAGCGATAAATGGCGAACGGGATAAACGAAATGCGCTTAATCAATTGCAGGAAGGTTTTAATCGCAATCAGCGCCACTACGAAGGCGGTGATAAACCCAACGGCAAACATCGGGATATCGCCGGTTGTCAGGAAGCCCCAGCTTTTGTAGAGATCGAGCGCCGTTGCGCCCATCATCATCGGCACCGCCAGCAGGAACGAGAACTCAGAAGCGGCGTAGCGGCTCACGCCCATCAGCATCCCGCCGGAAATAGTTGCCCCAGAGCGGGAGAAACCCGGCCACAGCGCCAGACACTGGAAACAGCCAATCATAAACGCCTGACGATAGGTCATATCATCCAGACCCGGCGCACGCGGCTCTTTCGGCTTCAGGCATTCGGCGGCAATCAGCAACAGACCGCCGACGACCAGCGCATACATCACATTTATCGGGTTAAACAACGACTTAATCGTATCGTGGAATAAAAGTCCCAACACCACCGCCGGGATCATCCCCAGCAAAATGTGGATCAGCGTTAACCGGCCTTTGCTTTCTCCTTCGTGCTGCAACGGACGCCCAAAGTGAATGCCAATCAGGCCAAACAGACGCCGCCAGAACATCACTACCACAGCCAGAATTGATCCTAACTGGATCACGACTTCAAAGGTTTTCGCCGTGTCGCCCTCAAACCCCAACAAATGACCGACAATAATCATATGGCCCGTGCTGGATACCGGCAGAAATTCTGTCAATCCTTCGACCACACCCAATATTGCCGCTATCAGCAGCGAGTGCATATCGCTCATCAATAAACCCCTAAATTATAAAAATGTACCGCTTGTCCGAACTACTGCAGTATGACCAGGTTATAACCGTTTGGTTTAACAGCTGTAAAATTAATTATTTTCTTTCAGATTATTGCCACGCTCAATGATGACGCCAACATTCGCTGCACGCGCCACTGCGCCTGGCTTGCTGAGTTTGATACGCACCCACGGCGAGTTAAAGCGTGCTAACAGCAGTTCCGCCACCTCTTCCGCCACGCGTTCCACCAGCGCAAAACGCGCGCCCTCGACGTGGCTGACCACCGTTTCTGCAATGTCAGCGTAGCTGAGACAATCCGCCACATCATCGCTTTTCGCCGCTTTACGGTTATCCCACGCCATTTCGATATCGAACACTAACTTCTGTTCGATGGTCTGTTCCCAGTCGTAAACACCAATAGTGGTGATTACCGAAAGTTGCTCTATAAATACAATATCCATCACGTCCTGCCTGCTTTTTGGCTAACCGGATACCACTTCCGGCGAAATGTGCGTATTATCCACAGATTCATCGTTGAACACGAATTTTCAAAACGGAACAGCTTATGAGTGCAATCGCGCCTGGAATGATCCTCATCGCGTACCTCTGCGGCTCCATTTCCAGTGCCATTCTGGTTTGCCGCTTGTGTGGGCTGCCCGATCCGCGAACCAGTGGCTCCGGCAATCCCGGCGCAACCAATGTGTTACGTATCGGTGGCAAGGGAGCAGCCGTAGCAGTGCTGATTTTCGACGTTCTGAAAGGAATGTTGCCCGTCTGGGGCGCGTATGAATTAGGCGTCAGCCCCTTCTGGCTAGGGCTGATTGCGATTGCCGCCTGTCTTGGGCATATCTGGCCGGTTTTCTTCGGTTTTAAAGGTGGAAAAGGCGTTGCCACCGCTTTTGGTGCAATCGCCCCGATAGGCTGGGATTTAACGGGCGTGATGGCGGGAACCTGGCTGTTAACCATTTTACTCAGCGGTTATTCGTCGCTGGGAGCGATTGTCAGCGCACTGATTGCCCCGTTTTATGTCTGGTGGTTTAAGCCACAATTTACCTTCCCGGTTTCTATGCTCTCTTGCCTCATCCTGCTGCGTCATCATGACAACATCCAGCGTCTGTGGCGTCGCCAGGAGACAAAAATCTGGACGAAATTCAAAAGAAAGCGCGAAAAAGATCCCGAGTAATTTCTGGCAGGTTTACAAAACCTGATAGCCTTCATCGGGCTTGCCCAGTCGTTGCTGGCACCACGCCGCCAGAAACTCTACGCAGACGCGCAACTTCATACTGCGATAGAGTGGCTCCCGATAGACAGCCCAGATATTGGCGCTTTGTGCATATTCCGGCAATACTCGCACCAGTTTGCCACTCTCCAGAAACGGCAGCACATCCCATTCGGAACGCAGCATAATCCCTTTCCCTTCTAGCGCCCATTGCAGCACTATCTCACCGCTGTTGGAGGAAAGGTGCCCGCTGACTTTCACCGATTTTTTCTCCTGACCGTTCCCCAACTCCCATATTCCGTGGGTCATATCGCGCTCTTTAGTCACCAGGCAGTCATGACGACTTAATTCCTGTAAGGATTGTGGCTGGGGATATTTTTGCAGATACTCAGGTGCTGCGCATAATATTCTTTTATTTTTCGTCAAAAGATGCGCGATATAATAATCAGGGATTTCATCATTAATACGAATATCCAGATCAATATTATCCTGCACTAAATCAATTTGCCGATCAAACAATTCAAAATGCACCTGTAATTCAGGGTAATTGCGCATCAGTTCAGTAATTGCTGGCGCAATATGGCTGCGACCAAAACCAAAACTACAACCAATACGAATCATCCCCTCCGGGCGCGTTTTGATTTGCGTGACGTCATCGACCAGTCGCTGATATTGGGTGAGGATTTCCAGCGCATGTTCGTAACAACGTTGGCCACTTTCAGTCAGCACCACGCCGCGAGCGGAGCGGTTAAGCAGCGTCGTTGCCAGCGTGTTTTCAAGGATTTGGATTCGTTTGGTGACAAATGCGGGCGTCTGCCCAAGCGTCGCCGCTGCGGCACTAAAACTGCCGCTATGGACGATTTCCACCAGTACCTGCAAGTCTTTGGCTAAAGGCCAGCTATTCAGCATCGTTAATTATCCGCAATTTTGACTGGCTCAGTGTATTTCGCAAAACATTGCCATTCCCTGCTCTGGCGCAATATTCATTCTTATTTTCGTGTTGATTCACGAACTGTTAATTACATATTCACGGCGGTAAGAAATATAAAACCCTATTTTTAGTGGTAGTTTGTGGCGGTGATTTTTTCCAGACAAATAGAAAAACTGGAGTTGCCATGATGAGCGAATGTAATAAACAACAGGCAGTGAATAAGTTGACGGATATTGTCGCTAACTTTACCGCCATGATTTCTACCCGGATGCCCGATGACGTGGTGGATAAACTAAAACAGCTTCGGGACACCGAAACGTCGTCGATGGGGAAAATTATCTACCACACGATGTTCGATAACATGCAAAAAGCGATCGACCTGAATCGCCCGGCCTGTCAGGACACCGGCGAAATCATGTTTTTTGTTAAGGTCGGTTCCCGTTTCCCGCTGCTTGGCGAGCTGCAAGGCATTCTTAAACAAGCCGTGGAAGAGGCGACCGTCAAAGCGCCACTGCGCCACAACGCGGTGGAAATTTTTGACGAAGTGAACACCGGCAAAAATACCGGTAGCGGCGTACCGTGGGTTACCTGGGATATCGTCCCCGACGGTGACGACGCGGAAATCGAAGTTTACATGGCTGGCGGCGGCTGCACGCTACCTGGCCGCTCGAAAGTGTTAATGCCATCGGAAGGCTACGAAGGCGTGGTGAAATTCGTCTTCGAAAATATCTCCACCCTCGCCGTAAATGCCTGTCCACCGGTGCTGGTAGGTGTAGGCATCGCCACCTCGGTGGAAACCGCCGCTGTGCTCTCGCGTAAAGCCATTTTGCGCCCAATTGGCAGCCGCCATCCCAATCCAAAAGCGGCAGAGCTGGAGCTACGCCTGGAGGAAGGACTCAACCGTCTGGGGATTGGTCCACAGGGGCTGACTGGCAACAGTTCAGTGATGGGCGTGCATATCGAATCTGCCGCTCGCCATCCGTCAACCATCGGCGTTGCTGTTTCTACAGGCTGCTGGGCGCATCGTCGCGGCACACTGCTGGTTCATGCCGATCTCTCCTTTGAAAATCTGTCTCACACCCGGAGCGCGTTATGAAAAAGATCCTGACAACCCCGATCAAAGCTGAAGATCTGCAAGATATTCACGTTGGCGATGTGATCTACCTGACCGGTACGCTGGTGACCTGCCGTGACGTTTGTCACCGCCGCTTGATCGAACTCAAACGTCCGATCCCTTACGATCTCAACGGCAAAGCGATTTTCCACGCTGGCCCCATCGTGCGCAAAAACGGCGACAAATGGGAGATGGTCTCCGTCGGTCCGACAACCAGTATGCGTATGGAAAGTTTTGAACGTGAATTTATCGAGCAGACCGGCGTGAAACTGGTGGTCGGCAAAGGCGGAATGGGGCCGCTGACCGAAGAAGGCTGTCAGAAATTCAAGGCGCTACATGTAATTTTCCCAGCAGGCTGCGCGGTACTGGCGGCGACCCAAGTGGAAGAGATTGAAGAGGTGCACTGGACAGAACTCGGAATGCCGGAGTCGCTGTGGGTCTGCCGGGTCAAAGAGTTCGGTCCGCTGATTGTCTCTATTGATACCCACGGAAACAACCTGATAGCCGAAAACAAAAAGCTGTTCGCCGAACGCCGCGATCCCATCGTGGAAGAGATTTGCGAGCACGTCCACTACATCAAATAACCCTCCCGGAGAGGCTCACCCCCTCTCCTTTTTCGCAGGCATAACACGATGAAACCTTCCACTGAATGGTGGCGATATCTCGCACCGCTGGCGGTCATCGCCATTATTGCTCTACTTCCGGTTCCCGCAGGGCTGGAGAGTCATACCTGGCTCTACTTTGCGGTTTTTACCGGCGTGATCGTTGGGCTGATCCTCGAACCCGTGCCGGGTGCCGTGGTGGCGATGGTGGGTATCTCCATCATCGCCATTCTCTCGCCCTGGCTGCTGTTTAGCCCCGAGCAGCTCGCCCAGCCAGGCTTTAAATTCACCGCTAAATCCCTCTCCTGGGCGGTTTCCGGTTTTTCTAATTCGGTTATCTGGCTGATTTTCGCCGCCTTTATGTTTGGCACTGGCTATGAAAAAACCGGACTTGGACGTCGCATCGCGCTGATTCTGGTAAAAAAGATGGGGCATCGCACACTGTTTCTCGGCTATGCGGTGATGTTCTCCGAGTTGATCCTGGCACCTGTAACACCTTCCAACTCAGCGCGCGGTGCGGGGATTATCTATCCCATCATCCGTAACCTGCCGCCGCTCTATCAATCACAGCCGAACGACAGTAGTTCGCGCAGCATTGGCTCATACATCATGTGGATGGGGATTGTTGCCGACTGCGTGACCAGCGCCATTTTCCTGACGGCGATGGCGCCTAACCTGCTGTTAATTGGACTGATGAAAAGCGCATCTCACGCCACGCTGAGTTGGGGCGACTGGTTCCTCGGTATGTTGCCGCTCAGTATCTTACTGGTTCTGCTGGTTCCCTGGCTGGCTTATGTGCTGTATCCACCGGTGCTGAAGTCTGGCGATCAGGTGCCGCGCTGGGCAGAGACGGAACTGCAAGCGATGGGGCCACTCTGTTCGCGTGAAAAACGGATGCTGGCGCTGATGGTGGGCGCGCTGGTGCTGTGGATTTTCGGCGGTGATTATATCGATGCTGCGATGGTCGGTTACAGCGTGGTGGCACTGATGCTGCTTCTGCGCATTATCAGCTGGGACGATATTGTCAGTAATAAAGCGGCGTGGAACGTTTTCTTCTGGCTGGCCTCGCTAATCACCCTCGCCACCGGACTCAACAACACCGGTTTTATTAGCTGGTTTGGCAAACTGTTAGCTGGCAGCTTAAGTGGTTATTCGCCGACGATGGTGATGGTGGCGTTGATTGTGGTGTTTTATCTGCTGCGCTACTTCTTTGCCAGCGCCACGGCGTATACCTCCGCCCTCGCGCCGATGATGATTGCCGCCGCGCTGGCGATGCCGGAAATCCCGCTGCCGGTGTTCTGCCTGATGGTTGGCGCGGCAATTGGTCTGGGGAGCATTCTTACGCCATACGCCACCGGGCCCAGTCCGATTTACTACGGTAGTGGTTATCTGCCAACAGTGGATTACTGGCGACTGGGGGCGATTTTTGGGCTGATATTCCTCGTGTTGCTGGTGATTACCGGCTTACTGTGGATGCCCGTGGTTTTGCTTTAAGTGGGGACGGTGCCGGAAATTGCTCTCCGGCACCCGAGAGTTTTACGCAGCCGGTAACTCTGCCAGCGGCCAACGCGGACGCACGCTAACGCCGAGATCCGCCGTCGCGCCTGCTTTAAACCGCACCATTCCGGCATAGGCGATCATCGCACCGTTATCGGTACAAAATTCCGGACGCGCGTAGAACACTTCGCCGCGACGCTTTTTCATCATTTCCGCAAGTTTCGCCCGCAGCGTGCGGTTAGCACTCACGCCACCTGCCATTACCAGCCGCTTGAATCCGGTCTGATCCAGCGCACGCTTGCATTTAATCATCAGCGTATCGACCACCGCATCTTCAAAGGCGCGGGCAATATCGGCACGCGTCTGGTCGTCGGTGCCATTGTCACGAATCGTGTTCGCGGCGAAGGTTTTCAGGCCGGAGAAGCTGAAATCCAGCCCCGGACGGTCGGTCATCGGACGCGGGAAGACAAAGCGCCCGGCTGTACCCTGCGCCGCCATTTTCGACAGCAGCGGCCCGCCAGGATAATCCAGCCCTAACAGCTTCGCGGTTTTATCAAACGCTTCACCAGCGGCATCATCAATGGACTCGCCGAGCAGCTCATACTGACCAATGCCGGTAACGCTGATTAACTGCGTATGACCGCCGGAAACCAGCAATGCGACAAACGGAAATTCCGGCGGGTTATCTTCCAGCATCGGTGCTAACAGATGCCCTTCCATATGGTGCACCGGAATCGCCGGAACGTTCCAGGCAAACGCCAGAGAACGTCCCACGGTCGCACCAACCAGCAGCGCGCCGACTAATCCTGGGCCTGCGGTATAGGCCACGGCATCAATATCTTTTGCCGTCAAACTAGACTCTTTCAGCGCCGCCTGGATCAGCGGTACGGTTTTACGCACGTGATCGCGGGAGGCCAGTTCAGGCACCACGCCGCCATAGTCAGCGTGTAATTTCACCTGACTATACAATTGGTTGGCTAACAAACCTTTTTCATCGTCGTAAATGGCGATGCCGGTTTCATCGCAGGAAGTTTCAATACCCAGTACACGCATGACTTGTTTTACCTCGCTTTATTACCGCGCAGTGTAGGACCAATGCGGGTTGATGTAAAACTTTGTTCGCCCCTGGAGAAAGCCTCGTGTATACTCCTCACCCTTATAAAAGTCCCTTTCAAAAGAGGTCGCGGTGCTTTACAAAGCAGCAGCAATTGCAGTAAAATTCCGCACCATTTTGAAATAAGCTGGCGTTGATGCCAGCGGCAAACCGAATTAATCAAAGGTGAGAGGCACATGCCGGTAATTAAAGTACGTGAAAACGAGCCGTTCGACGTAGCTCTGCGTCGCTTCAAGCGTTCCTGCGAAAAAGCAGGTGTTCTGGCGGAAGTTCGTCGTCGTGAGTTCTATGAAAAACCGACTACCGAACGTAAGCGCGCTAAAGCTTCTGCAGTGAAACGTCACGCGAAGAAACTGGCTCGCGAAAACGCACGCCGCACTCGTCTGTACTAATTCCCTGAGAGCGTTGCTCTCCGATCAGACCGAGTTGTAGTTGTAAGGCCGTGCTTCCGAAAGGAATGCGCGGCTTATTTTCGTTTATGAATTGCTAAAAATCGGGGCCTATGGCTGGACGAATCCCACGCGTATTCATTAATGATCTGCTGGCGCGCACTGACATCGTCGATCTGATCGATGCTCGTGTGAAGCTGAAAAAGCAGGGCAAGAATTTTCACGCGTGTTGTCCCTTCCACAACGAGAAAACCCCGTCATTCACCGTTAACGGTGAGAAACAGTTTTACCACTGCTTTGGATGTGGCGCGCACGGCAACGCGATCGACTTCCTGATGAACTACGACAAGCTCGAGTTCGTCGAAACGGTCGAAGAGCTGGCGGCAATGCACAATCTTGAAGTGCCATTTGAAGCAGGCAGCGGCCCCAGCCAGATAGAGCGCCATCAACGGCAAACGCTTTATCAGTTGATGGACGGTCTGAATACGTTTTACCAACAATCTTTACAACAACCTGTTGCCACATCTGCGCGCCAGTATCTGGAAAAACGCGGATTAAGCCACGAGGTCATCGCCCGCTTTGCGATTGGTTTTGCGCCCCCCGGCTGGGACAACGTCCTGAAACGGTTTGGCGGCAATCCAGAAAATCGTCAGTCATTGATTGATGCGGGCATGTTGGTCACCAACGATCAGGGTCGCAGTTACGATCGTTTCCGCGAGCGGGTGATGTTCCCTATTCGCGATAAACGCGGTCGGGTGATTGGTTTTGGCGGGCGCGTGCTGGGCAACGATACCCCCAAATACCTGAACTCACCGGAAACCGATATTTTCCATAAAGGCCGCCAGCTTTACGGTCTTTATGAAGCGCAGCAGGATAACGCTGAACCCCAGCGTCTGTTGGTGGTCGAAGGCTATATGGACGTGGTGGCGCTGGCGCAATACGGTATTAATTACGCCGTTGCATCGCTGGGTACGTCAACCACTGCCGATCACATTCAGTTGTTGTTCCGTGCGACCAACAATGTCATTTGCTGTTATGACGGCGACCGTGCAGGTCGCGATGCCGCCTGGCGGGCGCTGGAAACTGCGCTGCCTTATATGACAGACGGCCGTCAGTTACGCTTTATGTTTTTACCGGATGGCGAAGACCCAGACACACTGGTGCGCAAAGAGGGTAAAGAGGCGTTTGAAGCGCGAATGGAGCAGGCAATGCCGCTCTCCGCGTTTCTGTTTAACAGCCTGATGCCGCAGGTTGATCTGAGTACTCCTGACGGGCGCGCACGTTTAAGTACGCTGGCGCTGCCGCTGATTTCTCAGGTGCCAGGAGAAACGCTGCGCATCTATCTTCGTCAGGAATTAGGCAACAAGTTAGGCATCCTTGATGACAGCCAGCTTGAACGATTAATGCCGAAAGCAGCAGAGAACGGCGTTTCTCGTCCTGTTCCGCAGCTAAAACGCACGACCATGCGTATACTTATAGGGTTGCTGGTGCAAAATCCAGAATTAGCGACGTTAGTCCCGCCGCTTGAGAATCTGGATGAAAATAAGCTACCCGGACTTGGCTTATTCAGAGAACTGGTCAACACTTGTCTCTCTCAGCCAGGTCTGACCACCGGGCAACTTTTAGAGCACTATCGTGGTACAAATAATGCTGCCACCCTTGAAAAACTGTCGATGTGGGACGATATAGCAGATAGGAATATTGCTGAGCAAACCTTCACCGACTCACTCAACCATATGTTTGATTCGTTGCTTGAACTGCGCCAGGAAGAGTTAATTGCTCGCGAGCGCACGCATGGTTTAAGCAATGAAGAACGCCTGGAACTCTGGACATTAAACCAGGAACTGGCGAAAAAGTGATTTAACGGCTTAAGTGCCGAATAGCGATCGGGAAGCCCCCGACAGCCGCACTGAGAGGCAGCGGCAATGATATAAGTACGCCCTCGTAATTATCGTTGGCGGTAAACAACCGTTGGATTTCAGTATTAACGTCTGAATGATATCCGGTCAATCGCCCAACACCAACCTCATGAAATAAGTGTGGATACCGTCTTATGGAGCAAAACCCGCAGTCACAGCTGAAACTTCTTGTCACCCGTGGTAAGGAGCAAGGCTATCTGACCTATGCCGAGGTCAATGACCATCTGCCGGAAGATATCGTCGATTCCGATCAGATCGAAGACATCATCCAAATGATCAATGACATGGGCATTCAGGTGATGGAAGAAGCGCCGGATGCCGATGACCTGATGCTGGCTGAAAACACAGCAGACGAAGATGCTGCCGAAGCCGCCGCGCAGGTGCTTTCCAGCGTGGAATCTGAAATCGGGCGTACGACTGACCCGGTACGCATGTACATGCGTGAAATGGGCACCGTTGAACTGTTGACCCGCGAAGGCGAAATTGACATCGCTAAACGCATCGAAGACGGGATCAACCAGGTTCAATGCTCCGTTGCTGAATATCCGGAAGCGATCACCTATCTGCTGGAACAGTACGATCGTGTTGAAGCAGAAGAAGCGCGTCTGTCCGATCTGATCACTGGCTTTGTTGACCCGAACGCAGAAGAAGATCTGGCGCCAACCGCCACTCACGTCGGTTCAGAGCTTTCTCAAGAAGATCTGGACGATGACGAAGATGAAGACGAAGAAGATGCCGACGACGACAGTGCCGACGATGACAACAGCATCGACCCGGAACTGGCTCGTGAAAAATTTGCTGAACTGCGCGCTCAGTACGTTGTAACGCGTGACACCATCAAAGCGAAAGGCCGCAGCCACGCTGCTGCTCAGGAAGAGATCCTGAAACTGTCTGAAGTATTCAAACAGTTCCGCCTGGTGCCGAAGCAGTTTGACTACCTGGTCAACAGTATGCGCGTCATGATGGATCGCGTTCGTACACAAGAACGTCTGATCATGAAGCTCTGCGTTGAGCAGTGCAAAATGCCGAAGAAAAACTTCATCACCCTGTTTACCGGCAACGAAACCAGCGATACCTGGTTCAACGCGGCAATTGCGATGAACAAGCCGTGGTCGGAAAAACTGCACGATGTCTCTGAAGAAGTGCATCGCGCCCTGCAGAAACTGCAGCAGATTGAAGAAGAAACCGGCCTGACCATTGAGCAGGTTAAAGACATTAACCGTCGCATGTCCATCGGTGAAGCGAAAGCCCGCCGTGCGAAGAAAGAGATGGTTGAAGCGAACTTACGTCTGGTTATTTCTATCGCTAAGAAATACACCAACCGTGGCTTGCAGTTCCTCGATCTGATTCAGGAAGGCAACATCGGTCTGATGAAAGCGGTTGATAAATTCGAATACCGTCGTGGTTACAAGTTCTCCACCTACGCAACCTGGTGGATCCGTCAGGCGATCACCCGCTCTATCGCGGATCAGGCGCGCACCATCCGTATTCCGGTGCATATGATTGAGACCATCAACAAGCTCAACCGTATTTCTCGCCAGATGCTGCAAGAAATGGGTCGTGAACCGACGCCGGAAGAACTGGCTGAACGTATGCTGATGCCGGAAGACAAAATCCGCAAAGTGCTGAAGATCGCCAAAGAGCCAATCTCCATGGAAACGCCGATCGGTGATGATGAAGATTCGCATCTGGGAGATTTCATCGAGGATACCACCCTCGAACTGCCGCTGGATTCTGCGACCACTGAAAGCCTGCGTGCGGCAACGCACGACGTGCTTGCTGGCCTGACCGCGCGTGAAGCGAAAGTTCTGCGTATGCGTTTCGGTATCGACATGAACACCGACCACACGCTGGAAGAAGTGGGTAAACAGTTCGACGTTACCCGTGAACGTATCCGTCAGATCGAAGCGAAGGCGCTGCGTAAACTGCGTCACCCGAGCCGTTCTGAAGTGCTGCGTAGCTTCCTGGACGATTAATCGGTAGGCCGGATAGGCGTTACGCCGCACCCGGCACTAGTCCCTCTGCACAAACGCCACCTTTTCGGTGGCGTTTTTATCGCCCACGCACCACCAGCGCCTGATCCAGTTCCCGATACGCCTCAACCAGTTTCTCCAGTGAAACGCGACTTAAACCGCTGGGATTCGGCAACACCCAAATCTGCGTCGAACCAATAGTGAGCGTTTGTTTCCCCCACTGTACGCCGCGCTGGCTGAATCCCTGTTCATATGCTTGTTTGCCCAGAATCGCCAACGCTTGTGGTTGGTAATCTTCAATTTTTTCAATTAGCTTACGCCCGCCTGCGTGCAGCTCCTGCTTTGAAACTTCATTGGCTTGCACCGTTGGACGGTCTACCAGTTTGGTAACGCCGCAACGATAATCCAGCAGATGCTGCGCTTCCTGCGGCTTCAACTGACGGTCGGTAAATCCGGCCTGATAAATCACCTTCCAGAAGCGATTTGCCGGATGGGCAAACGGAAAGCCAGACTCTGCGGAAGAAAGACCCGGATTGATGCCACAAAACACCACACGCAATCCTGGCGCAAGAATATCGTCAACCATATTAACTCCTGAACAACACAACTCGCAGGAAGTATAACGAATTGAAAACACATTGTTTATAAAAACAGCAGCCGCGCGCTAATGGCTGGATTGCAGCACGGAGTTACTTTATAATCCGCTACCATGGCCCCTTAGCTCAGTGGTTAGAGCAGGCGACTCATAATCGCTTGGTCGCTGGTTCAAGTCCAGCAGGGGCCACCAGATACAGCAAAGGCTGACGAGAAATCGTCAGCCTTTTTTCATATATCAATTACTTTGCGTGCCAGTAAGCCGCTGCGCGTACCCGCTGTGGGTCATATTGTTCCGCTTCAAAGCGGCGGCTTAAATTCTTAACCACCTTGCCTTCGCCGGTTATCCAGATGAAATAATCATCGGCAGGAATTTCCAGCTGTGCCAGACGCGCGTCCACCGCCTGCTCATCATGCGCCAGCCACTCGATGTTAAAACCGTCAAGGTGCGCGAGATAATCCTGACAGGCGTTATCCCGCACGCTGACCAGCGCGGTAACTTGCGGTTTAACGGCAAGTTTGCTCAACGTTTCCAGGCGTCGACGCAGTGCGGGCATTCCGGATTCATCACAGACATACACCTGATACGCGTAATCCTCCGGCACCACCAGTGAACCACGCGGTCCGACTACTGTGAGTTTATCGCCCGGTTGTGCCTGCATCGCCCAGCCGCTGGCGACACCACCGTCATGAATAAAGAAATCGATCGCCAGTTCATGGCGCTGCTCATCATACAGTGGCGTATAGTCGCGCGACGGTGGACGTGGCCCTTCCGGCCAGACGATACCCTCTTCAGTTACCGTTGGCGGTACAAAGTGAGCGCCAGGTTGAGGAAAGAAGAGTTTGCTGTGATCGTCAAAACCGCGCGACGTAAAACCGTCCAGCGCCTCGCCGCCGAGGACAATGCGCTGAAAACCGGCGCTGATGCGCTCAACACGTAACACGGTCAGTTCACGGAAGCGCAGATCATTGCGAACGCGTTGTGGGTAGCGGGGAGAGTTATTCATTGTTATCGCCTTCGTGATGGTAATCAGATATATCTAAATAAAATTCGCAAATGATAATGATTGTTAATCATGATAAATGCAAGCAATTTGTAGTACTGATATATCTGAAGTATGTGAAGTCATTCAGCACCGTAGCAAGGCTGCCGGATGCGGCGTGAACGCCTTATCCGGCCTACATGTTGAGTACATTTGCGTTTAAAAATCATTTTTGTACTTGCAGCAACTCACATATCAGATATAAATTAGATATATCTAATTAAGAAAAAGGAGGCTGATATGAGCCATCATCACGAAGGGTGTTGTAAACATGAAGGCCAGCCACGCCATGAAGGCTGCTGCAAAGGTGAGAAGTCAGAACACGAGCACTGCGGGCACGGTCACCAGCATGAACACGGTCAATGCTGCGGTGGTCGCCACGGTCGCGGCGGCGGTCGTCGGCAGCGTTTCTTTGGTCACGGTGAATTGCGACTGGTAATTCTGGATATTCTCTCGCGCGATGACAGCCACGGTTATGAGTTGATTAAAGCGATTGAGAATCTGACCCAGGGGAATTACACCCCAAGCCCTGGCGTCATCTACCCGACGCTGGATTTTCTCCAGGAGCAGTCGCTAATTACCATTCGCGAAGAGGAAGGCGGCAAGAAGCAGATTGCGCTGACCGAACAGGGCGCACAGTGGCTGGAAGAAAACCGCGAACAAGTAGAGATGATTGAGGAACGCATCAAAGCGCGTTGTGTTGGTGCGGCGCTGCGCCAGAACCCGCAAATGAAGCGGGCGCTGGATAATTTTAAAGCGGTGCTGGACTTACGCGTCAACCATAGCGATATCACCGACGCACAGATAAAAAAGATCATTGCGGTGATCGACCGCGCCGCTTTTGATATTACGCAACTGGATTAATCACCGATTGCCGGATGCGGTGTAAACACCTTATCCGCCTACCCACCCGTAGGCCTGATAAGATGCGCCAGCATCGCATCAGGCATTGTGTACCAACCGCCGAATGCGGCACACCGATTAATGCAGCACCGTCACCGCGTCTTCCAGTCGGCTGGCGCGGTGTTTCACCATTGCCGACACCTGCGCACTCTCTTCCACCAGTTCGGCGTTTTTCTGGGTGATCAGGTTAAGCTCATCTACCGCACGGGTCAGGCAGGAAAGCCCATCGGCCTGTTCCAGCGTTGAATGGCTGATCTGGGCGATCAACTGCGTGACGTTTTTTACCTGCACCACAATATCGTCCATCGTCCGTCCGGCGGCGTGTACCTGTTGCGAACCTGATTGCACCTTATCAGCACTGGCATCAATCAGCTTGCGAATATCGTTGGCAGCATTGGCGCTGCGGCTGGCTAAATGACGCACCTCACCCGCAACAACCGCGAAACCTTTGCCTTGTTCTCCGGCGCGTGCCGCTTCCACCGCTGCATTCAGGGCGAGGATATTGGTCTGAAACGCAATATCGTTAATCAGAGAAGTAATGGTGCCAATGCGCTGGGTACTATCAGCAATATCATCCATCGTCTTGATCACCGTGGTCATCGCTTCCCCGCCCTGCACCGCCGCATTACTGGCGGTAATAGAAAGTTTATCGGCAGCCGACGCCGTGGCAGAGTTCTGTTTTACCGACGCTGCCATCTGGTTCATGGTCGCCACCGTTTGCTGAACGTTATCTACCGTCTGCTGAGTATGCTCATTCAGTTCATCTGTGCCTTTCGCCAGCGTCTCGCTGCCGTTTCTGACGCTGGACACCTGGCTTGAGACATCATTAATCAACCAGCGGCACATCAGGCCAAGCTGCCCTACCGCGCGTAATGTCAGCCCCAGCTCATCGCTGCGATTCAAATGCTCAACACTATTACGTTCTCCGGTCGCCACCTTCAGTGCCTGACGGGCAACATTTTCTATCGGGCGCACTATCTGCCATTCAAAACAGACAGTTGCCAGCAACATCACTAACGCGCAGAGGAAATACGTCACCACCGGGGCAGCAACAAACCAAAGCATGGCCGCCAGCACGATAAACATCAGCGCCATCACTCCACGCGCCCGCCAGCGAAGCGGCAATGAAGGCAGTTTTCCCAGCCAGCCTTTACGCACCACCAGACCTTTATGAATACGCTTATTTGTGCGTCCGGCATTCAGCGCCTTGTACAGCGGCTCTACCGCTGCGATCTCGTCATCCGTCGCCCGCGTGCGAATCGACATATACCCACTAATTTTGCCCTCGCGCACCATCGGCACCACATTCGCTCGCACCCAGTAATGATCGCCATTTTTGTGCCGATTTTTCACAATACCACTCCAGGGTTCCCCCTGTTTCAGGGTGTACCACATATCAGCAAACGCCGCTTTCGGCATATCCGGATGGCGCACCATGTTATGCGGCTGCCCCTGTAGCTCTTGCAAGGTATAGCCGCTAACCTGCACAAAAGTGTCATTAGCATGTGTGATATAGCTTTGTAGATTGGTAGTAGACATCAGAGTGGTATCGTCAGCCAGCGGGATATTTTGCTGGGTGACATACGGATGAGAAGACATAATCGCGTCCTGTGCAGGTTATATTGTTGTTAACTTCTTGTCAGAAGTTATGTCGGCTCCGGTGCGGTTATCTTTAGTGGTTTAATTTGATTTAGATCGCAATTTTCGATTAAAGCACAAAACCTAATTCCTTGATTTAAAATACTTTCATTTGGGTACTATCCCGGCACGTTTATTATATTGCCCAACAATCAGGCAATTATTGCCCTGGCATGGTGCATTTACTCCTTGATAACAGGAGGTGCGCCCGATAAAAATCGTGCAAAATAACAACAATGGTTAACAATTGGAATTAAATGTTGCGTAAATGATAGCGTAATTTGTGTTTATCCCGATTTTCGCGATCGCAACCGGAGTGGCGCAATCCCTGCAATACTTAAATCGGTATCATGTGATACGCGAGCCTCTGGAGCATATTTTGAACAGGTTACCTTCGAGCGCATCGGCTTTAGCGTGCAGCGCCCACGCCCTGAATCTCATAGAGAAGCGAACGCTGGATCATGAGGAGATGAAAGCACTTAACCGCGAGGTGATTGAATACTTCAAAGAGCATGTCAATCCGGGGTTTTTAGAGTATCGCAAATCTGTTACCGCCGGCGGGGATTACGGAGCCGTAGAGTGGCAAGCGGGAGGTTTAAATACGCTTGTCGACACCCAGGGACAGGAGTTTATCGACTGCCTGGGAGGTTTTGGAATTTTCAACGTGGGGCACCGTAATCCAGTTGTGGTTTCCGCCGTACAGAATCAACTTGCGAAACAACCGCTGCACAGCCAGGAGCTGCTCGACCCATTACGGGCGATGCTGGCGAAAACCCTTGCTGCGCTAACGCCCGGTAAACTGAAATACAGCTTCTTCTGTAATAGCGGCACCGAGTCCGTTGAAGCGGCGCTGAAACTGGCGAAGGCTTATCAGTCACCGCGCGGCAAGTTTACTTTTATCGCCACCAGCGGCGCGTTCCACGGTAAATCGCTTGGCGCGCTGTCAGCCACGGCGAAATCGACCTTCCGCAAACCGTTTATGCCGCTGCTGCCAGGCTTCCGTCATGTACCGTTTGGCAATATCGAAGCCATGCGCACGGCTCTTAGCGAGTGCAAAAAAACCGGTGATGATGTGGCTGCGGTGATCCTTGAGCCGATTCAGGGCGAAGGTGGCGTCATTCTGCCGCCGCCGGGCTATCTCACCGCCGTGCGTAAGCTGTGCGATGAGTTCGGCGCACTGATGATCCTCGATGAAGTGCAAACAGGCATGGGGCGTACGGGCAAGATGTTCGCCTGCGAGCATGAGAACGTTCAGCCGGACATCCTGTGTCTGGCGAAAGCCCTCGGCGGCGGCGTGATGCCAATTGGCGCAACTATTGCTACCGAAGAGGTGTTCTCAGTCCTGTTCGACAACCCGTTCCTGCATACCACCACCTTTGGCGGCAACCCGCTGGCCTGTGCGGCGGCGCTGGCGACCATCAATGTGTTGCTGGAACAAAACTTACCGGCTCAGGCTGAACAAAAAGGCGATATGTTGCTGGACGGTTTCCGTCAACTGGCGCGGGAATATCCCGATCTGGTACAGGAAGCGCGTGGTAAAGGGATGTTGATGGCGATTGAGTTTGTTGATAACGAAATCGGCTACAACTTTGCCAGCGAGATGTTCCGCCAGCGCGTGCTGGTTGCCGGCACGCTCAACAACGCCAAAACGATCCGCATTGAACCGCCACTGACGCTGACCATTGAACAGTGTGAACTGGTGATCAAAGCGGCGCGTAAGGCGCTGGCGGCCATGCGAGTAAGTGTCGAAGAAGCGTAATATCAAATCGGATGGCGATGCAACGTCGCCATCCGATCTCTTTATACGATTCGCACGCCCGCAGGCATCATCCGTTCCGGCGTTAACAGCACGCTTTCACTGCCGTCATCGGTTTCCGCACACAACAGCATGCATTCCGAGGTTTCACCGCGCATTTTCGCTTTTTGCAGATTGCACAAGACCACCACCGTTTTCCCCATCAGCTCTTCTTCGCTGTAGTACGGCACCAGGCTGGTCACGGTTTGCAGCGTTTTTTCCCCCACATCAACCTGTACGATGTACAGCTTGTCGGCGTTTTCATGGCGTTTCACATCCACAATTTTCCCGACGCGCATTTCCAGACGTGCAAAATCAGCGTAAGCCACGGTTTCCATTGTTCCCTCCTTCAAGTAAAATTTTACTAAACTATAGCAAAGGTTTTTCTCAATCCTGTAGGCTAAAAATGGAGAATGCAGGCGTGATCACATTCGTGAGCCGCTGTGTTACCGTTACAGCGTCAAAGAAACGCGCTTTATTTACTGAAAACAGGTGACCCGATAAGCACTTCCTCTACAATGGAGACGCACATCAGGGAAAGTAAAAAAGGTAAACATGGCAACACTAAAAGACATCGCAATCGAAGCTGGCGTATCCCTGGCGACAGTATCCAGGGTCTTAAATGACGATCCGACGTTGAATGTGAAAGAAGAGACGAAACATCGCATTCTCGAGATCGCCGAAAAGCTGGAGTACAAGACCAGTAGCGCCCGTAAACTACAGACAGGCGCAGTCAACCAACACCATATTCTGGCTATCTACAGCTACCAACAGGAGCTGGAGATCAACGATCCTTACTATCTGGCGATCCGCCACGGCATTGAAACCCAGTGCGAAAAGCTGGCGATCGAACTGACCAACTGTTATGAACACAACGGCTTGCCGGACATTAAAAACGTCACCGGCATTTTGATTGTCGGCAAACCCACGCCTGCCCTGCGCGCCGCCGCCAGCGCATTGACCGACAATATCTGTTTTATCGACTTTCACGAACCCGGCAGCGGTTACGATGCGGTGGATATCGATCTGGCACGCATCAGTAAGGAAATCATCGACTTCTACATCGATCAGGGCGTTAATCGTATTGGTTTTATTGGCGGCGAAGATGAGCCTGGCAAGGCGGATATTCGTGAGCTCGCCTTTGCGGAATATGGCCGACTGAAGCAAGTGGTACGCGAAGAGGACATCTGGCGCGGCGGTTTTTCCAGTTCGTCGGGCTATGAACTGGCAAAGCAAATGCTGGCGCGGGAAGACTACCCGAAGGCGTTGTTTGTCGCTTCTGATTCCATTGCTATCGGCGTACTGCGGGCAATTCATGAACGCGGCCTGAACATCCCGCAGGATATTTCGCTTATCAGCGTCAACGACATCCCCACCGCGCGATTTACCTTTCCGCCGCTCTCAACCGTGCGCATCCATTCCGAAATGATGGGAAGCCAGGGCGTTAACCTGTTGTATGAAAAGGCTCGCGATGGTCGCGCGCTGCCGCTGTTAGTGTTCGTTCCCAGCAAATTAAAACTGCGCGGCACCACCCGCTAAATCCCCTTACACACTGTCCGGCAATTGTTTTTGCCGGACAGTGCTGCCGTTTATTTTCGTGATCCAGTTAAAGTAAATGCATTTACCTGCTACTTTTTAGTAAAAATTTTACTAAACTCCCCAGCAATTACACAAACTACCATCACCACGAATGGTTCCGATTTCTCTCTACCGGGAGGCCCTATGAATCGCTGGGAAAACATTCAGCTCACCCACGAAAACCGACTTGCGCCGCGTGCGTACTTTTTTTCATATGATTCTGTTACGCAGGCGCGTACCTTTGCCCGCGAAACCAGCAGCCTGTTTCTGCCCTTAAGCGGTCAGTGGAATTTCCATTTTTTTGACCATCCGTTGCAAGTGCCAGAAGCCTTCACTTCCGAGTTAATGACTGACTGGGGGCACATCACCGTCCCCGCCATGTGGCAAATGGAAGGCCACGGCAAACTGCAATATACCGACGAAGGTTTTCCGTTCCCCATCGATGTGCCATTTGTCCCCAGCAATAACCCAACCGGTGCCTATCAACGTATTTTCGCCCTCAGCGACGGATGGCAGGGCAAGCAGACACTGATTAAATTTGACGGCGTCGAAACCTATTTTGAAGTTTACGTTAACGGTCAGTATGTGGGTTTCAGCAAGGGCAGTCGCCTGACCGCAGAGTTTGACATCAGTGCGATGGTTAAAACCGGCGACAACCTGTTATGTGTGCGCGTGATGCAGTGGGCGGATTCCACCTACGTGGAAGACCAGGATATGTGGTGGTCGGCAGGGATCTTCCGCGATGTTTATCTGATCGGTAAACAACCGACGCATATTAACGATTTCACCGTGCGCACCGACTTTGACGAAGCCTATTGCGATGCCACTCTCTCCTGCGAAGTGGTGCTGGAAAATCTCGCCGCCTCCCCTGTCGTAACGACGCTGGAATATACCCTGTTTGATGGCGAACGCGTGGTGCACAGCAGCGCCATTCCTCATCTGGCAATTGAAAAAATAACCAGCGCCAGCTTTGCTTTTACTGTCGAACAGCCGCAGCAATGGTCGGCAGAATCTCCTTATCTTTACCATCTGGTCATGACGCTGAAAGACGCCGACGGCAACGTTCTGGAAGTGGTGCCACAACGCGTCGGCTTCCGTGATATCAAAGTGCGCGACGGTCTGTTCTGGATCAATAACCGTTATGTGATGCTGCACGGCGTCAATCGTCACGACAACGATCATCGCAAAGGCCGCGCCGTTGGGATGGATCGCGTCGAGAAAGATCTTCAGTTGATGAAACAGCACAACATCAACTCCGTGCGTACCGCTCACTACCCGAACGATCCGCGTTTCTACGAACTGTGTGATATCTACGGCCTGTTTGTGATGGCGGAAACCGACGTCGAATCGCACGGCTTTGCTAACGTCGGCGATATCAGCCGCATAACCGACGATCCGCAGTGGGAAAAGGTCTACGTCGAGCGCATCGTTCGCCATATTCACGCGCAGAAAAACCATCCGTCGATCATCATCTGGTCGCTGGGCAACGAATCCGGCTATGGCTGTAACATCCGCGCGATGTACCACGCGGCGAAGGCGCTCGATGACACGCGTCTGGTGCATTACGAAGAAGATCGCGATGCTGAAGTGGTCGATATTATTTCCACCATGTACACCCGCGTGCCGCTGATGAATGAGTTTGGTGAATACCCGCATCCGAAGCCGCGCATCATCTGCGAATACGCTCATGCGATGGGGAATGGACCTGGCGGGCTGACGGAATATCAGAACGTCTTCTATAAGCACGATTGCATTCAGGGACATTATGTCTGGGAATGGTGCGACCACGGGATCCAGGCGCAGGATGACAACGGCAACGTCTGGTATAAATTCGGCGGCGATTACGGCGACTATCCCAACAACTATAACTTCTGTCTTGATGGTTTGATCTATTCCGATCAAACGCCGGGACCAGGTCTGAAAGAGTACAAACAGGTTATTGCGCCGGTAAAAATCCACGCGCTGGATCTGACTCGCGGCGAGCTGAAAGTAGAAAATAAACTGTGGTTTACCACGCTTGATGACTACACCCTGCACGTAGACGTGCGCGCCGAAGGTGAAACGCTCGCGACGCAGCAGATTAAACTGCGCGACGTTGCACCAAACAGCGAAGCGCCATTGCACATTACGCTGCCGCAACTGGACGCCCGCGAAACGTTCCTCAACATTACAGTGACCAAGGATTCCCGTACCCGCTACAGCGAAGCCGGACACCCTATCGCCACTTATCAGTTCCCGCTGAAGGAAAACACCGCGCAGCCAGTGCCTTTCACTCCAAATAATGCGCGTCCGCTGACGCTGGAAGACGATCGTTTGAGTTGCACCGTTCGCGGCTACAACTTCGCGATCACCTTCTCAAAAATGAGTGGCAAACCGACATCCTGGCAGGTGAATGGCGAGTCGCTGCTGACCCGCGAGCCAAAGATCAACTTCTTCAAACCAATGATCGACAACCACAAGCAGGAGTACGAAGGGCTGTGGCAGCCGAATCATTTGCAGATCATGCAGGAACATCTGCGCGACTTTGCCGTAGAACAGAGCGATGGTGAAGTGTTGATCATCAGCCGCACGGTTATAGCCCCGCCGGTGTTTGACTTCGGGATGCGCTGCACCTACATCTGGCGCATCGCTGCCGATGGCCAGGTTAACGTGGCGCTTTCCGGCGAACGTTATGGCGACTATCCGCACATCATTCCATGCATCGGTTTCACCATAGGGATTAACGGCGAATACGACCAGGTGGCGTATTACGGACGCGGGCCGGGCGAAAACTACGCCGACAGCCAGCAGGCTAACATCATCGATATCTGGCGCAGTAACGTCGATGCCATGTTTGAGAACTATCCCTTCCCGCAGAACAACGGCAACCGTCAGCATGTTCGCTGGACGGCGCTGACAAATCGCCACGGCAACGGTCTGCTGGTGGTTCCGCAGCGCCCAATTAACTTCAGCGCCTGGCACTACACCCAGGAGAACATCCACGCCGCGCAACACTGCAACGAACTTCAGCGCAGTGATGACATCACCCTGAATCTTGACCACCAGCTGCTTGGCCTCGGCTCCAACTCCTGGGGCAGCGAGGTGCTGGACTCCTGGCGCGTCTGGTTCCGTGACTTCAGCTACGGCTTTACGTTGCTGCCGGTTTCTGGCGGAGAAGCCACCGCGCAAAGCCTGGCGTCGTATGAGTTCGGCGCAGGATTCTTTTCCACGAATTTGCACAGCGAGAATAAGCAATGAGGATCATCGATAACTTAGAACAGTTCCGCCAGATTTACGCCTCTGGCAAGAAGTGGCAACGCTGCGTTGAAGCGATTGAAAATATCGACAACATTCAGCCTGGCGTCGCCCACTCCATCGGTGACTCATTGACCTACCGTGTGGAAAATGACTCCGCGACCGATGCGTTATTTACCGGGCATCGTCGTTATTTTGAAGTGCATTACTACCTGCAAGGGCAGCAAAAGATTGAATATGCGCCGAAGGAGACATTACAGGTAGTGGAATATTATCGCGATGAAACTGACCGTGAATATTTAAAAGGCTGCGGAGAAACCATCGAGGTTCACGAAGGGCAAATCGTTATTTGCGATATCCATGAAGCATATCGTTTTATCTGCAATAACGCGGTCAAAAAAGTCGTTCTCAAAGTCACCATCGAAGATGGTTATTTCCATAACAAATAACAACTACGGCGGCAAAAGGAGTTTGCCGCCACCGCTACCCTACTCATTTTCGGAGATGTGTTATGTCTGATACCAAACGTAATACAATCGGCAAATTCGGCTTGCTCTCGCTGACTTTTGCCGCCGTTTACAGCTTTAACAACGTTATCAATAATAATATTGAGCTTGGACTGGCCTCGGCGCCGATGTTTTTCCTCGCAACGATTTTTTATTTTATCCCTTTCTGTCTGATCATCGCAGAATTTGTCTCGTTAAACAAAAACTCGGAAGCCGGTGTCTACGCGTGGGTAAAAAGCTCGCTGGGCGGACGTTGGGCATTTATTACTGCCTATACCTACTGGTTCGTAAACCTGTTCTTTTTCACCTCGCTGTTGCCGCGCGTTATTGCTTACGCTTCATATGCCTTCCTCGGCTACGAATATATTATGACGCCGGTTGCTACCACCATTATCAGTATGGTGCTGTTCGCCTTCTCCACCTGGGTTTCTACCAACGGGGCGAAAATGCTGGGGCCAATCACCTCCGTGACCTCAACGCTAATGCTGCTGTTAACGCTCTCCTACATTTTACTGGCAGGTACGGCGCTGGTTGGCGGCGTACAGCCTGCTGACCCCATCACTGTTGACGCGATGATCCCGAACTTCAACTGGGCGTTCCTCGGCGTTACCACCTGGATCTTTATGGCCGCAGGTGGCGCGGAGTCCGTCGCGGTGTACGTTAACGACGTCAAAGGCGGTTCGAAATCGTTCGTTAAAGTGATCATCCTCGCCGGGATTTTCATTGGCGTACTGTATTCCGTCTCCTCGGTGCTGATTAACGTCTTCGTCAGCAGCAAAGAGTTGAAGTTTACCGGCGGATCGGTACAGGTATTCCACGGCATGGCGGCGTATTTTGGTCTGCCGGAAGCGTTAATGAATCGCTTTGTTGGCCTTGTTTCCTTTACTGCGATGTTCGGTTCCCTGCTGATGTGGACCGCAACGCCGGTGAAAATTTTCTTCTCCGAAATCCCGGAAGGCATCTTTGGTAAGAAAACCGTTGAACTGAACGAAAACGGCGTTCCGGCGCGCGCAGCGTGGATCCAGTTCCTGATCGTCATCCCGCTGATGATTATCCCGATGCTCGGCTCCAATACCGTGCAGGATCTGATGAATACCATTATTAATATGACCGCCGCAGCGTCCATGCTTCCGCCGTTATTCATCATGCTGGCTTACCTGAATTTACGCGCCAAATTAGATCACCTGCCACGTGATTTCCGTATGGGTTCCCGCCGCACCGGTATTATCGTTGTTTCAATGCTGATTGCGATATTTGCCGTAGGGTTTGTCGCTTCGACATTCCCGACTGGTGCGAATATTCTGACTATCATCTTTTATAACGTCGGCGGTATTGTCATCTTCCTCGGCTTTGCGTGGTGGAAATATAGTAAATATATAAAGGGACTCACAGCTGAAGAGCGCCATATTGAAGCGACGCCAGCCAGCAATGTTGATTAAGCAGACTAATAAAAAATGAGCAGGCATTTTCCCTCTTCCTGGATGGGGAGAGGGAAAATAGTTTCTGCCTTTATATTTTTATAATTACAACGATAAAAGGCTGTATTTTTTCTTTAGCTCATGGATTAACACAATGAAATTAATCACTGCACCATGCAGAGCATTACTTGCTCTGCCGTTTTGCTACGCCTTTTCTGCGGCAGGAGAAGAAGCACGTCCAGCAGAACATGACGACACAAAAACACCCGCAATTACCTCGACATATTCTCCTTCATTTCGTTTTTACGGCGAATTAGGGGTTGGTGGATATATGGATTTAGAGGGTGAGAATAAACATAAATATAGTGACGGCACCTATATTGAAGGTGGCCTGGAGATGAAGTACGGCTCCTGGTTCGGCCTGATTTACGGCGAAGGCTGGACCGTACAGGCCGACCACGCCGGTAATGCCTGGGTGCCTGACCATAGCTGGGGTGGTTTCGAAGGTGGGATTAACCGTTTCTATGGCGGTTATCGCACCAATGATGGCACCGAAATCATGCTCAGTCTGCGTCAGGATTCCTCACTGGATGACCTGCAATGGTGGGGCGACTTCACCCCCGATCTGGGCTACGTCATTCCCAATACCCGCGACATTATGACCGCGCTGAAGGTGCAGAACTTAAGCGGCAACTTTCGTTATAGCGTCACCGCCACACCTGCCGGACATCATGACGAAAGCAAAGCCTGGCTACATTTTGGCAAGTACGATCGCTACGACGACAAATACACCTATCCGGCAATGATGAACGGTTACATCCAGTATGACCTTGCCGAAGACATCACCTGGATGAACGGTCTGGAAATCACCGACGGCACTGGACAACTCTATCTCACGGGCCTGCTTACCCCTAACTTTGCCGCTCGCGCCTGGCACCATACCGGACGCGCCGACGGGCTGGACGTACCGGGAAGTGAAAGCGGGATGATGGTGAGCGCCATGTATGAAGCGTTAAAAGGCGTTTATCTCTCCACCGCTTACACCTACGCCAAACATCGCCCTGACCACGCTGACGATGAAACCACCTCTTTCATGCAGTTTGGTATCTGGTACGAATACGGCGGCGGACGTTTCGCAACGGCTTTTGATAGCCGCTTCTACATGAAAAATGCCTCTAACGATCCCAGCGACCAAATCTTCCTGATGCAATATTTCTACTGGTAATAAGGACTGTAATTTCATGAAAATCAAAACTATTTTAACGCCAGTAACCTGCGCTCTGCTGATAAGTTTTTCCGCCCATGCCGCTAACGCCGACAATTATAAAAACGTGATTAACCGTACTGGCGCGCCGCAGTACATGAAGGATTACGATTACGACGATCACCAGCGTTTTAATCCGTTTTTCGATCTCGGAGCCTGGCATGGTCATCTGTTGCCAGACGGCCCGAACACCATGGGCGGTTTTCCGGGCGTTGCGCTGCTGACGGAAGAGTACATCAACTTTATGGCCAGCAATTTCGACCGCCTGACCGTCTGGCAGGACGGTAAGAAAGTCAACTTCACGCTGGAGGCATACAGTATTCCCGGCGCGCTGGTGCAAAAACTGACAGCAAAAGATGTGCAGGTTGAAATGACCCTGCGCTTCGCCACGCCGCGCACCTCACTACTGGAAACCAAAATCACCAGCGATAAACCGCTGGATCTGGTGTGGGATGGCGAGCTGCTGGAAAAACTGGAAGCGAAGGAAGGGAAACCGCTTTCCGATAAAACCATTGCTGGCGAGTACCCTGATTATCAACGCAAAATCAGCGCCACCCGTGATGGCCTGAAAGTCACCTTTGGCAAAGTGCGCGCCACCTGGGATCTACTGACCTCCGGCGAATCGGAATATCAGGTGCATAAATCCCTGCCAGTGCAGACTGAAATCAACGGCAATCGCTTTACCAGTAAGGCGCATATCAACGGGTCAACGACGCTCTATACCACCTATTCCCATCTGCTGACCGCCCAGGAAGTTAGCAAAGAGCAGATGCAGATCCGCGATATTCTGGCGCGTCCGGCGTTTTATCTCACCGCCTCGCAGCAACGCTGGGAAGAGTATCTGAAGAAAGGGTTAACCAATCCGGATGCGACGCCGGAACAGACGCGCGTCGCGGTGAAAGCAATCGAGACGCTTAACGGTAACTGGCGCTCGCCTGGAGGTGCGGTGAAATTTAACACCGTCACACCGTCGGTGACCGGGCGCTGGTTCTCCGGCAATCAGACCTGGCCATGGGATACCTGGAAGCAGGCGTTTGCGATGGCGCATTTCAATCCAGACATCGCCAAAGAGAATATCCGCGCGGTCTTCTCCTGGCAGATCCAGCCCGGCGACGCCGTGCGTCCGCAGGATGTGGGATTTGTCCCCGACCTGATTGCGTGGAACCTTAGCCCCGAGCGCGGCGGTGACGGCGGCAACTGGAACGAACGTAACACCAAACCCAGCCTTGCCGCCTGGTCGGTGATGGAAGTGTACAACGTCACCCAGGATAAAGCCTGGCTGGCAGAGATGTACCCAAAACTGGTGGCCTATCATGACTGGTGGTTACGTAACCGCGATCACAACGGCAACGGCGTGCCGGAATATGGCGCGACCCGCGATAAAGCCCACAACACCGAGAGCGGCGAGATGCTGTTTACGGTGAAAAAAGGCGACAAAGAAGAGACGCAGTCTGGGTTGAACAACTACGCCCGCGTGGTGGAGAAAGGCCAGTACGACAGTCTGGAAATTCCGGCACAGGTTGCTTCGTCGTGGGAATCGGGGCGTGATGACGCCGCCGTCTTTGGTTTTATCGACAAAGAACAATTGGATAAATATGTCGCTAACGGCGGCAAACGTAGCGACTGGACGGTGAAATTCGCCGAAAACCGCAGTCAGGACGGAACGTTGCTGGGCTACTCGCTATTGCAGGAGTCGGTGGATCAGGCCAGCTATATGTACAGCGATAACCATTATCTGGCGGAGATGGCAACCATCCTCGGTAAGCCGGAAGAGGCCAAACGCTATCGTCAGTTGGCACAGCAGCTCGCGGACTACATCAACACCTGTATGTTCGACCCGACTACACAGTTCTACTATGACGTGCGCATTGAAGATAAACCGCTGGCGAACGGCTGCGCGGGCAAACCGATAGTCGAGCGCGGTAAAGGGCCGGAAGGCTGGTCGCCGCTATTTAACGGTGCGGCAACGCAGGCCAATGCCGACGCGGTGGTGAAAGTGATGCTCAATCCTAAAGAGTTCAACACCTTTGTACCGCTGGGAACGGCGGCGTTAACCAATCCGGCTTTTGGCGCTGATATCTACTGGCGTGGGCGCGTATGGGTGGATCAGTTCTGGTTTGGTCTGAAAGGGATGGAGCGTTACGGTTATCGTGATGATGCCCTGAAGCTGGCGGATACGTTCTTCCGGCACGCCAAAGGATTAACCGCCGATGGCCCAATTCAGGAGAATTACAATCCGCTGACCGGCGCGCAGCAAGGGGCACCCAATTTCTCCTGGAGTGCCGCGCATTTGTATATGTTGTATAACGATTTTTTCCGTAAGCAGTAATTTGCAACGGCTGGCGGATACGGCGTAAACGCCTTATCCGCCCTGGTTGTACGCTCCCTCAGGTCGGATAAAGCGCGACAAGCGTCGTATCCGGCATTTCCAATGGGCGTATTCTTTTTGAATCCCATCACAAACCCCGCACTCCCCTTTTCCCTTTTCTCCGGCGACGGCTAAATTAGAACTCATCCGACCACATAACAATTATTTTACATACTGGACAATTTTATGAGCTACCCGTCGCTGTTCGCCCCGCTGGATTTAGGCTTCACCACGTTAAAAAACCGAGTACTGATGGGTTCAATGCACACGGGGCTGGAGGAATACCCGGACGGCGCTGAACGGCTGGCAGCGTTTTATGCTGAACGCGCCCGTCACGGCGTGGCGCTGATTGTCAGCGGCGGCATTGCGCCAGATTTCACAGGCGTTGGCATGGAAGGCGGCGCAATGCTCAATGACGTCAGTCAGATCCCGCACCATCGCACCATTACTGAAGCGGTGCATCAGGAAGGCGGCAAAATCGCCCTGCAAATTTTGCATACCGGGCGCTACAGCTACCAGCCACATCTGGTGGCACCTTCCGCATTGCAGGCTCCCATCAACCGTTTCGTTCCCCATGAGTTAAGCCATGAAGAGATCCTGCAACTGATCGACAATTTCGCCCGCTGCGCGCAACTGGCGCGGGAAGCCGGATACGATGGCGTAGAGGTGATGGGTTCCGAAGGGTATTTGATCAACGAATTTCTGACTCTGCGCACCAATCAGCGTAGCGACCAGTGGGGCGGTGATTACCCTAACCGGATGCGGTTTGCCGTAGAAGTAGTGCGTGCGGTGCGCGAACGCGTCGGCAACGACTTCATTATTATCTACCGGCTGTCGATGCTCGACCTGGTAGAAGGCGGCGGGACTTTTGCCGAAACGGTACAACTGGCGCAGGCCATCGAAGCGGCTGGCGCAACCATTATCAACACCGGCATTGGCTGGCATGAAGCGCGTATTCCGACCATCGCCACGCCCGTGCCGCGCGGCGCATTTAGCTGGGTCACGCGCAAACTGAAAGGTCACGTCTCGCTGCCGCTGGTGACCACCAACCGGATTAACGATCCGCAGGTTGCCGACGATATTCTCTCGCGCGGCGATGCCGATATGGTGTCGATGGCGCGACCATTTCTCGCCGATGCGGAGTTGCTGTCAAAAGCGCAATCGGGACGAGCCGATGAGATCAACACTTGTATTGGCTGCAATCAGGCCTGCCTCGATCAGATCTTCGTTGGCAAAGTCACCTCGTGCCTGGTGAATCCTCGCGCCTGCCATGAAACCAAAATGCCAATCCTTCCCGCCGCGCAGAAAAAAAATCTGGCGGTGGTCGGTGCCGGTCCGGCGGGGCTGGCGTTTGCCATTAACGCGGCGGCGCGTGGTCATCAGGTAACGTTGTTTGACGCTCACAGTGAGATCGGCGGTCAGTTTAATATCGCCAAACAGATCCCTGGCAAAGAGGAGTTTTACGAAACGCTGCGCTACTACCGGCGGATGATCGAAGTGACGGGCGTGACGCTGAAACTCAATCGCACCGTGACGGCGGATCAGTTACAGGCGTTCGATGAAACGATCCTCGCCAGTGGGATCGTACCGCGCATTCCGCCCATCGATGGTATCGATCATCCGAAGGTGTTGAGTTATCTGGATGTACTGCGCGACAAAGCGCCAGTGGGCAACAAAGTCGCCATTATCGGTTGTGGCGGGATTGGTTTTGATACGGCGATGTATCTCAGCCAACCTGGTGAATCTACCAGCCAGAATATTGCCGAGTTCTGCACAGAATGGGGCATCGACAGCAGCCTGCAACAAGCCGGTGGCTTAAGTTCGCAAGGTATGCAGATCCCCCGTAGCCCACGACAGATTGTGATGCTCCAGCGCAAAGCCAGTAAACCGGGTCAGGGGCTGGGTAAAACCACAGGCTGGATCCATCGCACCACCCTGCTCTCGCGAGGCGTGAAAATGATCCCTGGCGTAAGTTATCAGAAGATTGACGATGACGGACTACATGTGGTGATCAACGGTGAACCGCAAATTTTGGCGGTAGATCATGTGGTGATCTGCGCGGGGCAGGAGCCAAACCGCGCGCTGGCACAACCCTTAATCGATGCAGGAACAACTGTGCATTTGATCGGTGGCTGCGACGTGGCTATGGAGCTGGACGCACGCCGAGCGATTGCCCAGGGAACACGGCTTGCGCTGGAGATTTAAACCGTTATTTGACGTGCCGGATGCTGCGTTCATGCCGCATCCGGCAGTTGCATTAATCAATAAACAAGGCGGGAGAAATACCGAATCGCGCAGCCAGTTTTTTAGCGTGTTCCAGTGTTAATTTTCTCTTCCCGTTCAAAACGCGTGACACCATCGATTTGCTACCAATTTCCGGCAGATCGGAAAGGGTTAAGCCGTATTGATCCATCAGGGTACGAATCACAGCAACACCACCTGGCATGGCTTGAGCCATGGCATTAAATTCAGCAAATTCGGGCGCTGATTCTTCCCACGCGGTTATTTTGGCACACACCAGATCCAGCAAGGGATTTTCAAGATCGTTAAGCAGCAGATGATCGACCAGTTCCAGCGCCTGGGCGTATTGTTCTTCGTTCTGGATACCCGCCAGAAAAGGTGCCACAGCAGTTAGCTTTTCTCCCGCCTGCAAGATGTCGGCAATCGCAATCATTTTTTCCCTTACACAATTAATTCAAGCATAGGGTGACTTTTCTATTTTTAATGGTGTATTCCAGTCTAACTTAAATGGACTGTTAGCCACATCCTGATGTTTATTTATAATCACGACTCTATTGTGATAGCAGCCTAATTTTTTAAGATCATGTTGTTGATCTTCCCCACTCCACCAAAGATAACCATATAAATAGCTTTTATTAAATTCGCTCCATGATGAAAAACTTTTCTGAATTTTTGATGTTACATCAAAGGCTTCTTTCATATAACGTTGTTCATCTATCCATCCTGCTAAATAGTAATCCGCTAATAAATGATTTGCTCGACTTAAATCCCATGCGAGAATCGCATTGTTGCCAAAATCAAGAAGAGCATCATGCATTACTCTCATTTTAGGCAGCAATTTTTTATCAGTGAGATTTTCAAATAATGTTTGCCAGTTTTGCTCTGTATCTAAATTTATGACATTTTCATTTAGATGATTAAACTCCCGGAGAAATTGTTCGTTATGGCGGCCATCAACAAGTGACTGGACCATCTCCATACCCGCAGATATGTCTTTTATCCCCCAGAATCGTTTACAACGACCTTTTGCAGTAAAACGATTATCTTTATTATACTCATGGCTCGCTAATAACCGATAATCACCGCGATTTAATACTGTAATTACAAGGTGCGTTCCATTAACATAACGCATCGTATCATTTAGCAGTGGAGCATTGTCTCTTTTTTTACGTTTTCTTTTTACATCCATCCACGCCCACGTCAGAGCAACAGGAACAGTAACAGCAAGTCCTAGCAAAGTATATTTATCCATAATTATTCCAATCAATGATATGCTGATGAAGATCGTTAAGAATATAGAATGACAACCAGACAAAAAAGTCCTTAAACAGACCTCTTCTATTTAGAATTATTTTATTTAAATTAACAGATTAAAAATAATGGAATAACAATAAATTCAATTACCGGATCGGGTATTTCAATCACAATCCGGCATTGCGCATAAATCTTACCGACGACGCCCTAACTTCACCGCCTTCAGCACCACAAATTTATTATTCGTGGCAATAGTGGTGCAGTTGCCGAAAATTTTCTTCAGTTTGTGGAAGTAATCCAGATGGCGGTTGGCAACGATATACAGCTCACCATTGATTTTCAGGCAGCGGCGGGCGTGGTGGAACATCTCCCAGGCGACGTTATCGGTCAGCGCATGTTGCTGGTGAAACGGCGGGTTGCAGAGCACAGCATTAAAGCGGAAAGGCTCCACGCCGGAGAGCGCGTTGTTGATCATAAACTCGCAGCGATCCAGCGCCTCAGGCATGTTGGTTTCAACGTTCAAACGGCTGGAAGCAACCGCCATTGGCGATTCATCGACAAACACCACTTTCGCCTGCGGGTTTTTATCGAGCAATGTCAGGCCAATAACGCCGTTACCACAGCCGAGATCGACAATCTCACCTTCGAGATTCTCCGGCAGATGCTGCATAAAGAAGCGCGCGCCAATATCCAGCCCGGTGCGGGAGAAGACATTTGCGTGATTGTGGATAGTCCAGTCAGTGCCTTCCAGCTTCCAGCTAACAGTCTGCGGCGCATCGACCAGCGGCGGCTCGTTGAATGTACAGTTAATCAGTCGCGCTTTTTTCCATGCCAGCGTGGTGGTGGTCGGGCCGAGCACTTTTTCAAACAGTTCCAGCGTGGATGTATGGATGTCACGGGCTTTGGCACCGGCAATAATACGTGTATCCGGCGTGACCACTTTGCGCAACGCACGCAGTTGTTGTTCCAGCAATGCCAGCGTTTTCGGTACTTTGATCAGCACCACGCCCGGCTGTTGCGGATAGTCAGCGGTGCTGTCGAGAAACTTCACGCTCGACTCATCAATCCCGTTGAGGCGTAAATTCTCGCGCGTCGCCAGTTCACTGATGTATGAGTCGCCAATGCTGTACGGCTTATGTTCTGCCAACGCACAGCTTAACGCGCCGAAGGCATCATTCAGGATCAACACCGGGCCGCAGATTTCTGTATCGTCCAACTGTTGCAGCAGATACTCATCCGCCGCTTCCCACGCCTGCAGCGGGTTAACGTCATCCGTCGCCGGGAAACGTTGTAGTGTCAGTGAACGGAAACCGTTGTCTAAGTGGCTCATCGGCCCTCCTGAATGATAAAATTTCGACGTTGCCCCTGAAAAGGGTGCGTGAGTATACCCTTTTTCTCTTTTTCGTGGGCGGTTATGAGCAATCTTACTTATCTTCAGGGTTATCCCGAGCAGCTACTTTCCCAGGTGCGCACGCTGATTAATGAACAACGTCTGGGCGATGTGCTGGCAAAACGCTATCCGGGAACGCACGACTACGCCACCGATAAAGCACTCTGGCAATATACCCAGGATCTGAAAAATCAGTTTCTGCGTAACGCCCCGCCGATCAATAAAGTGATGTATGACAACAAGATCCACGTGCTGAAAAACGCGCTCGGGTTACATACCGCTGTTTCGCGTGTGCAGGGCGGCAAACTGAAAGCAAAAGCGGAGATCCGCGTCGCTACCGTGTTTCGCAATGCGCCGGAACCGTTTTTGCGCATGATAGTGGTGCACGAACTGGCGCACCTGAAGGAGAAAGAGCATAACAAAGCGTTCTACCAGTTGTGCTGCCATATGGAGCCACAGTACCACCAGCTTGAGTTCGACACCCGGCTGTGGCTAACGCAGTTGTCGCTTGGGCAAGACAAAATCTGAAAATGATGTCAGGCGTTATATTTTCAATCATTAACGCCTAAAATCGACGCCCCTCTTTTCGTTAAGGATAACGACCATGCTGCGCGCATTTGTCCGCCTTCTTCTCCGTATTTGTTTTTCTCGCCGGACTCTAAAGATTGCCTGCTTACTGTTACTTGTGGCAGGAGCGACCATTTTTATCGCCGATCGCGTAATGGTCAACGCCAGCAAACAGCTGACCTGGAGCGACGTCAACGCCGTTCCGGCGCGTAACGTGGGTTTATTGCTGGGGGCGAGGCCGGGTAATCGCTACTTTACCCGACGTATTGATACCGCAGCAGCGTTGTACCACGCCGGAAAAGTGAAATGGCTACTGGTAAGTGGCGATAACGGACGTAAAAATTACGATGAAGCATCAGGTATGCAGCAGGCTTTGATCGCTAAAGGCGTACCGGCGAAAGTGATCTTCTGCGACTATGCCGGATTCTCAACGCTTGATTCGGTGGTGCGTGCCAAAAAGGTGTTTGGGGAAAACCATATCACCATTATTTCGCAAGAATTTCATAACCAACGCGCCATCTGGCTGGCAAAACAGTACGGTATCGACGCTATCGGGTTTAACGCGCCAGACCTCAATATGAAGCACGGTTTTTATACTCAACTGCGGGAGAAACTCGCTCGCGTCAGCGCGGTGATTGACGCGAAAATCCTCCATCGCCAGCCGAAATATCTCGGGCCATCGGTCATGATTGGGCCGTTTAGTGAGCATGGCTGTCCGGCGCAGAAATAATGCGTATCTGCGCACGTCGAAGATGAAAAAGGCGTGCTACATTGACGACAGAATCCCTTTATGGAGTATCCACGCGTTATGATACGTTTCGCTGTGATTGGTACGAACTGGATCACTCGCCAGTTCGTCGAGGCCGCCCATGAGAGCGGCAAATACAAGTTAACCGCCGTCTATTCCCGCAGCCTTGAACAGGCCCAGCACTTCGCCAATGATTTTTCTGTCGAACATCTGTTTACGTCGCTGGAAGCGATGGCGGAAAGCGATGCCATTGACGCAGTGTATATTGCCAGCCCGAACGCTCTGCATTTTGCCCAGACGCAGCTTTTCCTTAGCCACAAAATTCATGTGATTTGCGAGAAGCCGCTGGCATCGAATCTGGCGGAAGTGGATGCCGCCATTTCCTGTGCGCGGGAAAATCAGGTGGTGCTGTTTGAGGCATTTAAAACCGCCAGCCTGCCGAACTTTCATTTGTTACGCCAGGCGCTGCCGAAAGTCGGCAAACTGCGTAAAGTCTTTTTCAACTACTGCCAGTATTCCTCGCGTTACCAGCGTTATCTGGACGGCGAGAATCCCAACACCTTTAACCCCGCGTTCTCTAACGGTTCGATTATGGATATCGGCTTTTACTGTCTGGCGTCGGCGGTGGCGTTATTTGGTGAACCGAAAAGCGTACAGGCAAGCGCCAGTTTGCTGGCAAGCGGCGTGGATGCCCACGGCGTGGTGATAATGGATTACGGTGATTTCAGCGTTACGTTGCAGCACTCAAAAGTCAGCGATTCAGTACTGGCAAGCGAGATTCAGGGCGAAGCGGGATCGCTGGTGATTGAAAAACTCTCCGAATGCCAGAAAGTCTGCTTTGTCCCGCGCGGCAGTCAGATGCAGGATCTCACTCAGCCGCAGCATATTAATACCATGCTCTACGAAGCAGAGCTGTTCGCCACCCTGGTGGATGAACATCTGGTGAATCATCCGGGGCTAGCGGTCAGTCGCATTACCGCCAAACTGCTGACCGAGATCCGCCGCCAGACTGGGGTCATTTTTCCGGCTGATAGCGTAAATCTATAATTGTTACCGTAAAGCAGTGTAAAAGGCATGTAACAGACCATTGACTGGCTGAATGGTCTGTCATACTTTGTTACCTGCAAAGGGGAGTAACTTCATTGCCGGTCGATCGTCATTACGATGTGTGAAAAACCACATCCGGTCACCGGGCAACCCGAAAGGAATACGCAGACGTATTCCTTTTTTGTTGTAAGTGAGACCTTGCCGGAAGGCGAGGTCTATGCATAAAAAGCAGCGGCTGACGTCTTCCGACGTTGGCCGTTTTTTTATGTGTAAGGAACTTCTATGAATACTGTCGGCACGCCATTGCTATGGGGCGGATTCGCTGTTGTTGTCGCCATTATGCTGGCTATCGACCTGTTATTACAGGGGCGTCGTGGCGCACATGCCATGACCATGAAACAGGCTGCGGCATGGTCGCTGGTCTGGGTGACGCTGTCGTTACTGTTTAACGCCGCTTTCTGGTGGTATCTGGCGCAGACACAGGGACGCGAAGTCGCTGACCCGCAGGCGCTGGCCTTCCTCACAGGTTATCTGATTGAGAAATCGCTGGCGGTCGATAACGTCTTCGTCTGGTTAATGTTGTTCAGCTATTTCTCTGTTCCGGCAGCATTACAACGTCGCGTACTGGTGTATGGCGTGCTTGGGGCGATTGTTCTGCGTACCATCATGATCTTCACCGGTAGCTGGCTGATTTCGCAGTTCGACTGGATCCTGTATATCTTCGGTGCATTCCTGCTGTTTACTGGCGTGAAGATGGCGCTGGCTCATGAAGATGAATCAGGAATCGGTGACAAGCCGCTGGTGCGCTGGCTGCGCGGTCATTTGCGCATGACCGACACCATCGACAACGAGCATTTCTTTGTGCGCAAGAATGGTTTGTTGTACGCCACGCCGCTGATGCTGGTGTTGATTCTGGTGGAGTTAAGCGACGTAATTTTCGCCGTGGATAGCATCCCGGCTATCTTCGCTGTTACCACCGATCCGTTTATTGTGCTGACCTCAAACCTGTTTGCAATCCTCGGCCTGCGTGCGATGTATTTCCTGCTGGCAGGCGTAGCGGAGCGTTTCTCGATGCTCAAATATGGTCTGGCAGTGATTCTGGTATTTATCGGTATCAAGATGCTGATTGTCGATTTCTATCATATTCCGATCGCCGTCTCGCTGGGCGTGGTGTTTGGCATTCTGGTGATGACGTTTATTATCAACGCCTGGGTGAATTATCGGCATGATAAGCAGCGGGTTGGATAATTCGCGTTAACAAACATACACCACCAGGGACGCTCCTCATTTTTCAGGATGTATTGCAACGATCCAGTCTGGTACTTGATACCGTAAAATCTGGAGCGTCCATCTCATTATCCTTGTAAGACGCACCCTCAGCCCACATCCATGTGGGCTGCCCTGGCCTCCAGGAAACGCTTCGGCGATTTTGATGCCACCAACACCCGTGCGGTTTATCAGTCCACAACAAACACAACTAAACCCAATTCAGGATGAGGAGATGCAAGTTTGCTTTCCCCTCAAACATGTCAAACAAATGTAACCATTAAGTTGCAAAACATGACCTCTCTTTAAAATCCAGCATTTTTCGCTTCCCGAAGCTGTAACTTTCCTTATACTCGACCTTGCAAACACTTTGTTACATCCTGAAAGATGCGTCGATAGAACGCACCAGGGATGTGCGACAACACAATGAAAGGATCGAAAAATGACTACGCAACGTTCACCGGGGCTATTCCGGCGTCTGGCTCATGGCAGCCTGGTAAAACAAATCCTGGTCGGCCTTATTCTGGGGATTCTCCTGGCATGGATCTCAAAACCGGCGGCTGAAGCTGTTGGTCTGTTAGGCACTTTATTTGTTGGCGCCCTGAAAGCCGTAGCACCAATCCTGGTGCTGATGCTGGTGATGGCTTCCATCGCTAACCACCAACACGGGCAAAAAACCAATATCCGCCCTATTCTGTTCCTCTATCTGCTGGGTACTTTCTCCGCCGCACTGGCCGCAGTCGTTTTCAGCTTTGCCTTCCCATCGACCCTGCATTTGTCCAGTAGCGCAGGCGATATTTCCCCGCCGTCAGGTATTGTGGAAGTGATGCGCGGACTGGTAATGAGCATGGTTTCCAACCCCATCGACGCCCTGTTGAAAGGTAATTACATCGGGATTCTGGTGTGGGCTATTGGCCTCGGTTTCGCGTTGCGTCACGGTAACGAAACCACCAAAAACCTGGTCAATGATATGTCGAATGCCGTCACCTTTATGGTGAAACTGGTGATTCGCTTCGCGCCAATCGGTATTTTTGGTCTGGTTTCTTCTACGCTGGCAACCACCGGTTTCTCCACACTGTGGGGCTACGCGCAACTGCTGGTCGTGCTGGTTGGCTGTATGTTGCTGGTGGCGCTGGTGGTTAACCCACTGCTGGTGTGGTGGAAAATTCGTCGTAACCCGTTCCCGCTGGTACTGCTGTGCCTGCGCGAAAGCGGTGTGTACGCCTTCTTCACCCGCAGCTCTGCGGCGAACATTCCGGTGAATATGGCGCTGTGTGAAAAGCTGAATCTGGATCGCGATACCTATTCCGTTTCTATTCCGCTGGGAGCCACCATCAATATGGCGGGCGCAGCAATCACCATTACGGTGTTGACGCTGGCTGCGGTTAATACGCTGGGTATTCCGGTCGATCTGCCTACGGCGCTGCTGCTGAGCGTGGTTGCTTCTCTGTGCGCCTGTGGTGCCTCCGGCGTGGCGGGGGGTTCTCTGCTGCTGATCCCACTGGCCTGTAATATGTTCGGTATTTCGAACGATATCGCCATGCAGGTAGTTGCCGTCGGCTTTATCATCGGCGTATTGCAGGACTCCTGCGAAACCGCGCTGAACTCTTCAACTGACGTGCTGTTCACTGCGGCAGCTTGCCAGGCAGAAGACGATCGTCTGGCAAATAGCGCCCTGCGTAATTAATGTTTAACCCCTTTCGTCAACGGCGGAAGGGGTTTTCTCTACTTTAAACGGATCAATTCCCCTTTTCTGCATCCGCCAGAAACGAATGATATTCAGGCCATTCATCAGTAGAAAACTGCCTTCAATCATCGTGCCACCAATCGACCCAGCCCAAAAGTTGTGAATCACCCAGCAACACGTTGAAAACCACATTACGCAGCGCATGGTCAGCCCTTTACAGCGAAACAGCGCCCAGGTACTGACAATCGTGCCAATAACCGGCAATAGTTCAACAGGATGGTGGAACTTCGCCAGGCCAATTCCGCCAGTCAGCACAATAAAGATCGCCATTACCCATAAGCTGCGCGTGCGTAAGGTAATCAGCGTACGAATGGCATTAAGGATGGCACTGGCACCGGCGGGATAGGTGCCCAGGAGGAAAAAATGCACGCCAATAACGGCGCTATAGACCGAAAGCTGCTTTTTGAAGCGACGTTCGTCACGGTTAAAAAATGTTGTGATACCAATCAGAAAGGCGATGACACCCACGCCCTGGGCCAGCCAATACGCGGTCATGATAAATCCTTAGCAGGTATGGAAAAGCAAACGGCGCTTCACATTATGAAACGCCGTTTTTTATTAACAACTCATTTCGACTTTATAGCGTTACGCCGCTTTTGAAGATCGCCAGTTCGCGGAAGTCGTTACGCTCGTTGCAGGTTTGCTTACCGTTGGCAAACTCAACGATGGTATCGATAAATTCTTCCAGCAACTGCGGCATCGCTTTACCGTGGATCAGCTGACCCGCGTCAAAGTCGATCCAGTGTTTTTTCTTCGCCGCCAGTTCACTGTTGGTGGCAATTTTCACTGTCGGCACAAAACCACCATACGGTGTACCGCGACCGGTACTGAACAGCACCATGTGACAGCCTGCACCCGCCAGGGCGCTGGTCGCTACGGCATCGTTACCCGGCGCGCTTAACAGGTTCAGTCCCGGCGTTTTCAAACGCTCGCCGTAACGCAGCACGTCAACCACTTCGCTGGAACCCGCTTTCTGAGTACAACCAAGTGATTTATCTTCCAGCGTGGTGATACCGCCCGCTTTGTTCCCCGGCGATGGGTTTTCGTAGATCGGCTGGTCATGGGCAATAAAGTACTGTTTGAAGTCGTTGACCATGGTGACCAGTTTTTCAAACGTTGCTTCGTCACGGCAATGACTCATCAGCAACTGCTCTGCGCCGAACATCTCCGGCACTTCGGTCAGTACGGTCGTACCGCCGTTAGCAATCACGTAGTCAGAGAAACGCCCCAACATTGGGTTAGCGGTAATACCAGAAAGACCGTCAGAACCGCCGCACTCCAGACCAAACTTCAGTTCGCTGAGTTTGCCTGGCTCGCGTTTATCGTTGCGCATCACGTTATACAACTGATGCAGATGTTCGATCCCGGCCTCGATTTCATCGTCCTGCTGTTGGCAGATCATGAAATGGACACGTTCAGGATCGATATCGCCCAGCGTTTCACGGAAGACATCGACCTGATTGTTTTCACATCCCAGACCAATTACCAGCACTGCGCCCGCGTTCGGGTGGCGCACCATGTTTTGTAGCATAGTACGGGTATTGATGTGATCATCGCCCAGTTGCGAACATCCGTAGGTGTGGCTGAAGAGGAACACGCCGTCAGTACCTTCGGCATTGTTGGTCTCTTTCAGAAAACGGTTCTGGATCTGACGCGCGATGCCGTTAACACAGCCCACGGTTGGCAGGATCCACAGCTCGTTACGCACCCCGACATCACCATTCGCGCGACGATAGATCTGCACTTCACGATCTGCCGCTTGTGCTGGCAGATCATGAAAATCAGGTTGATAGCGATACTGATCCAGATCGCTCAGATTCGTGCGCGTATTGTGGGCGTGAACGTGTTCACCTGCCGCAATATCCGCCAGTGCATAACCAATCGGCAGGCCATATTTGATGACGTTGGCCCCTTTTGCGATATCCGTTAACGCAAATTTATGTCCACGAGCAACATCCTGGCGCAGCCTAACAGTCTGGTTATCGACACTGACTTCTGTGCCTTCAGCCAAATCAGCTAAAGCAACCGCGACGTTATCCAGCGCATGGATCTTGATGTATTGCATATCAACCCCAGACCTTAGTTCAGTTCAATGGCGAAGTAGTCACGCGCATTGTTAAAGCAAATGTTTTTCACCATCTCGCCCAGCAGGTTGATGTCCGCCGGTGCTTCGCCCGCTTCCACCCAGCGACCGATCATCTGGCACAGAATGCGGCGGAAGTATTCGTGACGGGTGTATGACAGGAAGCTACGGCTGTCAGTCAGCATACCAACAAAGCGGCTCAGCAGACCAAGCTGCGCCAGTTGGGTCATCTGACGTTCCATACCGTCTTTCTGATCGTTAAACCACCAGCCAGAACCGAACTGCATTTTGCCCGGCATACCTTCGCCCTGGAAGTTACCGATCATGGTGCCCAGCACTTCGTTATCGCGCGGGTTCAGGCAGTAGAGAATGGTTTTCGGCAGCAGGTTTTCTTCGTTCTGTTTGCTCAGCAGCTTAGACAGCTCTTCCGCCATCGGACGGTCGTTGATGGAGTCAAAGCCTACATCCGGCCCCAGCAGTTTGAACTGACGCAGATTGTTATTACGCAGTGCGCCAATGTGGTACTGCTGTACCCAGCCGCGACGTGCGTATTCTGCGCCGAGGAACACCAGCACCGCAGTTTTGAACTGTGCCACTTCGTGCTCGCTCAGGGTTTCGCCAGCCAGACGGCGCGCCAGAATGCTGTCCAGTTCCGCTTCGTTCGCTTCAGCAAACATCACCACATCCAGCGCGTGGTCAGACACTTTACAGCCGTGAGCGGCAAAGTGATCCAGACGTTTGGTCAGAGCAGTTTGCAGGTCTGCAAAGCGGCGAATGTCGGTATCGGAGACTTCACCCAGCTTCGCCATATAGTCGTTAAAGGTCGCCTGTTCGATGTTGAAGGCTTTGTCCGGACGCCAGCTCGGCAGCACCTTAATGGTGAAAGAGCCGTCTTTGGCGATCTCTGCATGATGCTCCAGAGAATCGATCGGATCATCAGTGGTGCCGACCATTTTCACGTTCATCTGCTGCATGATGCCGCGCGCGGAGAAGTTATCCTGCGCCAGCAGTTCGTTACATTCGTTCCAGATTTCATCCGCAGTAGACGGAGAAAGCAGTTTGCCAGTGATGCCGAATGGACGACGCAGTTCGAGGTGCGTCCAGTGGTATAACGGGTTGCCGATAGTGTGCGGAACGGTCGCCGCCCATGCGTCAAACTTTTCACGGTCAGAGGCATCACCGGTACACAGGCGTTCAGCTACGCCATTGGTGCGCATTGCACGCCATTTGTAGTGATCGCCTTTTAGCCAGATGTCATACAAATTCTTAAAGCGATAGTCTTCTGCGATCTGCTGCGGCGGCAAATGGCAGTGGTAGTCGAAAATCGGCTGGTCTTTTGCGTAGTCGTGATACAGGCGGCGGGCAAATTCAGTATCTAACAGGAAATCTTCAGTCATAAACGGAGTCATTATCGTCTTCCTCTTAACGAGTGAGCTAGCTTGCTTATGGTGCGATGCTGACAAAGTTATCACACCAATTTCCAGAGCCAGAAGATATTTTCGTGAGTTAGATCAATAAACGTAGTTAAAAAAATTACTCTCAAAGTGGTAAATATCGCTGCAAGCCGCGCCGTTACTGGCCTCGCTATCATCCTGTAATGTCCCTACAAATATTCGCACATTTGTGATGGCTCTCACCTTTTAAAGTTGTATGACAAGTTATCTTTCTGCCGTCGCAAATCATAAGTCGACGGAATGCAAATTGCCGATTCATTCGTTAGATGAATTGGGTTGACCGGTACGGAAGCCGAATTAGCACGAAACTTTCATGGCAACGTTCGGGGCGTGCCGGTTTTTTTTCGGTTACCCGGTCGTAAGTAACATCTTCAGCCTCTGGCGGGATGATGGCCGCGATTACTGCGGATATAACAAAACGATGAGGTTTTACATGCGTAAAATTAAAGGGTTACGTTGGTATATGATCGCACTGGTGACGCTCGGCACCGTGCTCGGTTACCTGACGCGTAACACTGTGGCGGCAGCTGCGCCAACTCTGATGGAAGAGTTAAACATCTCCACCCAACAGTATTCCTACATCATCGCAGCTTATTCTGCTGCTTATACGGTCATGCAACCGGTAGCGGGTTATGTACTGGATGTTCTGGGTACAAAAATCGGTTACGCGATGTTTGCCGTGTTGTGGGCTGTGTTCTGTGGCGCTACCGCGCTGGCAGGTAGCTGGGGCGGCCTGGCGATTGCTCGTGGTGCGGTAGGTGCTGCTGAAGCAGCAATGATCCCGGCGGGTCTGAAAGCCAGTTCCGAATGGTTCCCGGCGAAAGAACGTTCCATCGCAGTAGGTTACTTTAACGTTGGTTCTTCAATTGGTGCGATGATTGCACCGCCGCTGGTGGTATGGGCAATCGTGATGCACAGCTGGCAGATGGCGTTTATCATCTCCGGTGCACTGAGCTTTATCTGGGCGATGGCATGGCTGATTTTCTATAAGCACCCACGCGACCAGAAACATCTGACTGATGAAGAACGCGAATACATTATTAACGGTCAGGAAGCCCAGCACCAGGTTGGCACGGCGAAGAAAATGTCCGTTGGTCAGATCCTGCGTAACCGTCAGTTCTGGGGTATCGCGCTGCCGCGTTTCCTGGCTGAACCGGCGTGGGGTACTTTCAACGCGTGGATCCCGCTGTTCATGTTTAAAGTTTACGGCTTTAACCTGAAAGAGATCGCGATGTTCGCCTGGATGCCGATGCTGTTTGCTGACCTCGGTTGTATCCTCGGTGGTTACCTGCCGCCGCTGTTCCAGCGTTGGTTTGGCGTGAACCTGATCGTCTCCCGTAAGATGGTAGTAACGCTGGGTGCGGTGCTGATGATTGGCCCAGGTATGATCGGTCTGTTCACCAACCCGTATGTCGCGATTATGCTGCTGTGTATCGGTGGTTTTGCTCACCAGGCACTGTCTGGCGCACTGATTACGCTCTCTTCTGACGTGTTCGGTCGTAACGAAGTGGCAACGGCAAACGGTCTGACCGGGATGTCCGCATGGCTGGCAAGTACGCTGTTTGCGCTGGTTGTTGGTGCTCTGGCTGACACCATCGGCTTCAGCCCGCTGTTCGCAGTGCTGGCAGTGTTCGACCTGCTGGGTGCGCTGGTTATCTGGACGGTATTGCAGAACAAACCGGCGATTGAGGTTGTGGAAGAAGCGCATAACGATCCCGCGCCACAACATTAACGCTTCGTGTAAGTTTTAGTTTCCCTTCAAAGCCGCCTTCTCAGGCGGCTTTTTCATCACTGCGAGTAGAGCTAAACTCGCAAAAGTGGTATAACAAATATAGTCTGCCGTATCATGCCTGGAGCGCATATGGAAATCACTGAACCACGCCGTTTGTATCAACAGCTCGCCGCTGACCTGAAAGAGCGCATCGAGCAAGGCGTCTATCTGGTGGGAGATAAACTGCCCGCCGAACGTTTTATTGCCGATGAAAAAAACGTCAGCCGCACCGTGGTTCGTGAAGCCATCATCATGCTGGAGGTTGAAGGTTATGTCGAAGTGCGCAAAGGCTCCGGCATTCATGTGATTTCAAACCAGCCTCGCCATCAGCAAGCGGCTGACGATAATATGGAATTTGCCAATTACGGCCCATTTGAACTGCTGCAAGCTCGCCAGCTTATCGAAAGCAATATTGCCGAGTTTGCCGCAACCCAGGTGACCAAGCAGGACATCATGAAATTGATGGCCATCCAGGAGCAGGCTCGCGGCGAACAATGCTTCCGCGATTCCGAGTGGGATTTGCAGTTCCACATTCAGGTAGCATTAGCGACTCAAAACTCCGCGCTGGCGGCCATCGTTGAGAAAATGTGGACCCAGCGTAGCCATAACCCGTACTGGAAAAAGCTCCACGAACACATTGATTCCCGTACCGTCGATAACTGGTGTGATGACCACGATCAAATCCTTAAAGCGTTGATTCGCAAAGATCCTCATGCAGCCAAACTGGCAATGTGGCAGCACCTGGAAAACACCAAGATAATGTTATTTAACGAAACCAGCGACGATTTCGAGTTCAACGCCGACCGTTACCTGTTCGCAGAAAACCCGGTTGTGCATCTGGATACGGCCGCCAGCGGCAGCAAATAAAACGCCCATCCGACAGGCGCTGACGCGCGCCTGTACGCTTTGTCAGTAAGCAAAAAGTATAAAGTGTCAGCCTGTGTAAATCCTCTCGCCACCCTCCCCTGCAATCAGCAAAATCAGACTCCACGGACATGTAATTTTGATAACGAACAACGTTGACCTTTGTTACAATTAGATTCAATTTGAATTTATGCTATTAAATGTTTTCTTATCTCACGTTTTAACAGGGAATAGTTCAGGCCGTGTTGGTGTCTCGACCCGCAATCCATACAAAAACAGCAATAATCTGGCGGGAGTACATCATTTAAAACCGGCGTGGCGTTAACCGATTCACCAGGAATAATGAATGGAACTTTTGACCCAATTACTGCAGGCCCTGTGGGCGCAGGATTTTGAAACGCTGGCCAATCCATCGATGATTGGCATGTTGTATTTTGTCTTGTTTGTAATTTTGTTCCTTGAAAACGGCTTGCTTCCGGCGGCCTTTTTACCGGGCGACAGCTTACTGGTGTTGGTCGGCGTATTGATTGCTAAAGGCGCGATGGGTTATCCACAAACGATTCTGTTACTGACCGTTGCCGCCAGCCTTGGCTGCTGGGTCAGTTACATACAGGGGCGATGGCTGGGCAATACCCGCACTGTGCAAAACTGGCTTTCCCATTTACCCGCGCACTATCACCAACGCGCACACCATCTTTTTCACAAACACGGTTTATCGGCGCTATTAATTGGTCGCTTTATTGCATTTGTCAGAACACTGCTGCCGACCATTGCCGGGTTATCAGGGCTGAATAACGCTCGCTTTCAGTTCTTCAACTGGATGAGCGGTCTGCTGTGGGTGTTGATCCTGACAACTCTGGGTTACATGCTCGGCAAAACGCCGGTATTTTTGAAGTACGAGGATCAGCTAATGTCATGCCTGATGCTGCTCCCGGTGGTACTGCTGGTATTTGGCCTGGCAGGTTCTCTGGTCGTGTTATGGAAAAAGAAATATGGAAATCGGGGGTAAGGGATGCAAATACCTCGCATGTCGCTTCGCCAGCTAGTCTGGTCCGGCGCTGCTTTATTGCTGGTCGGCACGCTGCTGCTGGCCTGGTCTGCGGTTCGTCAGCAAGATTCGACGCTGGCGATCCGTGCCGTTCATCAAGGCATGACGATGCCAGACGGTTTTTCCATCTGGCATCACCTTGACGCTCACGGCATTCCTTTCAAAAGCATTACCCCCAAGAACGACACTCTGTTAATTACATTTGACTCCAGCGATCAGAGTGCTGCCGCAAAAGCAGTCCTCGACAGAACATTGCCCCATGGCTACATCATTGCGCAGCAGGACGATAACAGTCAGGCCATGCAGTGGCTGACCCGGCTGCGGGATAATTCTCATCGCTTCGGATAACTTCCTGTTATCCGAAACATATCACTCACTTTGGTGATTTCACCGTTACTGTCTATGATTAATGAGGCGGTGGTTAACACCACCGCTTCGTTGTCTGGACAATCGTTCCTTTGTAATAGGTTCGAGTCACAATGGAAGGTTCAAGAATGAAATACCGCATCGCTTTAGCTGTTTCTCTTTTTGCTCTTAGTGCCGGTAGTTATGCCACTACCCTGTGTCAGGAAAAGGAGCAAAATATCCTTAAGGAGATCAGCTATGCCGAAAAACACCAAAACCAGAATCGTATTGACGGTCTGAATAAAGCCCTGAGTGAAGTCCGGGCCAACTGTTCAGATAGCCAACTGCGCGCCGATCATCAGAAGAAAATCGCTAAGCAGAAAGATGAGGTGGCGGAACGCAAGCAAGATTTAGCCGAAGCGAAACAAAAAGGCGATGCGGATAAGATTGCCAAACGCGAACGGAAACTGGCAGAAGCGCAGGAAGAGCTGAAAAAGCTGGAAGCGCGCGACTACTAATTCACAATAGTCACTACTTACTCACCTGGAGAAAACTATGTCGAAAGAACACACTACGGAACATCTGCGTGCAGAGTTGAAATCCCTGTCTGATACGCTGGAAGAAGTACTAAGCGCCTCAGGAGATAAGTCGAAAGAAGAGTTGAGTAAGATTCGCAGTAAAGCGGAGCAGGCGCTAAAACAGAGCCGCTATCGCCTGGGTGAAACTGGCGAGGCAATTGCCAAACAGACTCGTGAAGCGGCGGCGCGTGCCGATGAGTACGTGCGTGAAAATCCGTGGACGGGTGTGGGCATTGGCGCTGCAATCGGTGTAGTGCTCGGCGTTCTGCTGTCGCGTCGTTAATTATGGCGGACACTCATCACGCGCAAGGGCCCGGTAAAAGCGTTCTGGGCATCGGGCAGCGAATTGTCACCATCATGGTCGAAATGGTGGAGACACGTCTGCGGCTGGCGGTGGTGGAGCTGGAAGAGGAAAAAGCCAATCTCTTTCAACTGTTACTGATGCTGGGCCTGACGATGCTTTTCGCTGCATTTGGTCTTATGAGCCTGATGGTGCTGATTATCTGGGCGGTTGATCCGCAATATCGCCTGAATGCGATGATTGCCACCACCGTGGTGTTGTTGCTACTGGCACTGATTGGCGGTATCTGGACGTTACGCAAGTCACGGAAATCGACATTGTTGCGTCATACGCGCCATGAACTGGCGAACGATCGGCAACTGCTCGAGGAGGAGTCCCGTGAGCGGTAAAGTCGAACGTGAACGCCGCAAGGCACAGCTACTTAGCCAGATCCAGCAACAACGGCTGGATCTTTCCGCCAGTCGTCGAGACTGGCTGGAAGCAACAGGCGCTTACGATCGTCGCTGGAATATACTGTTGAGTCTGCGCTCATGGGCGCTGGTTGGCAGTAGCGTGATGGCTATCTGGACAATTCGCCATCCGAATATGCTGGTCCGCTGGGCCAGGCGCGGTTTTGGAGTATGGAGTGCCTGGCGTCTGGTTAAAACCACCCTCAAACAGCAACACCTTCGCGGTTAACGCCTTTCTGGCCGGAGTCATTCCGGCCTTATCCCTCAAAATTTTTGAAAAAATTTGACAGTTTTCCTTGCTAACAATCACCATTCACTACGTTTATGCTTCTCTCCATCGACAGCAACGACGCTAATACCGCGTCAATGCACAAAAAAACAATCAGCAGCCTGAGCGGCGCAGTGGAGAGTAAGATGAAAAAATTAGAAGATGTTGGTGTACTGGTAGCGCGTATTTTAATGCCGATTCTGTTTATTACGGCCGGCTGGGGAAAGATTACTGGCTACGCTGGTACGCAACAATACATGGAAGCGATGGGCGTCCCGGGCTTTATGCTGCCGCTGGTGATTTTGCTTGAATTTGGTGGTGGTCTGGCAATTCTGTTTGGTTTCCTGACTCGCACCACGGCGCTGTTTACCGCTGGCTTTACACTGCTGACTGCATTTTTATTTCACAGCAATTTTGCAGAAGGCATGAACTCGCTGATGTTTATGAAAAACCTGACCATTTCTGGCGGATTCCTGCTGCTGGCGATTACGGGTCCGGGCGCATTCAGCATCGACCGCCTGCTGAATAAAAAGTGGTAAGCACACGCTATACTTAACGATAAAAAAACGAGGAGAAACACTCCTCGTTTTTGCTATTGGAGGAGAGAAAAATGGGTCAACTGATTGACGGCGTCTGGCATGACACCTGGTACGACACCAAATCCACCGGCGGTAAATTTCAACGTTCAGCTTCCGCATTTCGTAACTGGCTCACCGCTGACGGTGCACCAGGACCAACCGGCAAAGGTGGTTTTGCCGCAGAAAAAGACCGTTATCATCTCTATGTTTCACTCGCCTGCCCGTGGGCACACCGCACGCTAATCATGCGTAAACTCAAAGGCCTGGAACCGTTTATCTCCGTTTCCGTGGTGAATCCGCTGATGCTGGAAAATGGCTGGACCTTCGATGACAGTTTCCCGGGTGCAACCGGCGATACGCTCTATCAACATGAGTTTCTGTATCAGCTTTATCTCCACGCCGATCCGCACTATAGCGGACGTGTCACTGTTCCCGTGCTATGGGACAAAAAGAACCACACCATTGTCAGCAACGAATCGGCGGAAATCATCCGCATGTTCAATACTGCGTTTGATGCACTGGGCGCGAAAGCTGGTGATTACTACCCACCAGCCCTGCAAACGAAAATTGACGAACTTAACGGCTGGATTTACGACACCGTCAACAATGGCGTGTATAAAGCCGGTTTTGCTACCAGCCAGGAAGCCTACGACGAGGCGGTGGTGAAAGTGTTTGAATCGCTGGCGCGACTGGAGCAAATCTTAGGTCAGCATCGCTATCTGACCGGTAACCAGTTAACCGAAGCTGATATTCGCCTGTGGACCACGCTGGTGCGTTTTGATCCGGTGTATGTCACCCACTTCAAATGTGATAAGCACCGTATCAGCGATTACCTGAACCTGTACGGCTTCCTGCGCGATATCTACCAGATGCCGGGGATTGCCGAAACTGTCAATTTCGATCACATCCGTAATCACTACTTCCGCAGCCATAAGACCATCAACCCTACGGGGATTATTTCGATTGGTCCGTGGCAGGATCTCGATGAACCACACGGGCGGGACGTTCGCTTCGGTTAGACAAAGGCACCCTTCGTGGTGCCTCTGATTGTTGGCTAAGTGCGTGTTGTTCATGCCGGATGCGGCGTGAAAGCCTTATCCGACCTAAAAACATTGTACATTCAATATATTGCAGATACCTCACAGGCCAGATAAACGTAGCGCATCTGGCGATTTTGCGCTTGCCATCAGTCTGAAGTTCCGTTCATTGCGCCTTATTAATTCACCATAGTGATATTTACTGCTATTTCATTCATGTCTATTCTTAATTTGCTGCTTTAAAAACAAGTGATTGAGCAAAATTGAGGCAAAAATGGACTGGTATCTGAAAGTACTAAAAAATTATGTCGGATTCCGGGGTCGTGCGCGGCGCAAAGAGTACTGGATGTTTATTCTGGTCAACATCATCTTTACGTTCGTGCTGGGACTACTGGATAAAATGTTAGGCTGGCAACGCGCCGGTGGCGAAGGCATCCTGACGACAATCTATGGCATTCTGGTGTTTTTACCTTGGTGGGCGGTTCAGTTCCGTCGCCTGCATGACACCGACCGTTCGGCGTGGTGGGTACTGCTGTTCTTGATCCCGTTTATCGGCTGGCTGATTATCATCGTCTTTAACTGCCAGGCGGGTACACCGGGTGAAAACCGCTTTGGACCAGACCCGAAACTGGAACAGGAATAATAATTAAGCACCTTGTGAAAGGTGCTTAATCGTTTATTTTCCGGCGAACAACTTTGGAATTTCCCGCAAACACCAGGATTTTGCTTCTCCCATACTGTCGCGACGCCAGGCCATAATAATATCGATCTCGCTGGTCGATTCCGGGCTGACGACACGCAACCGCCCTTCCGCAATATCTTTTTCGACCATCGGATACGGCATCGTCGCCACGCCAAGCCCCGCCAGTAATGCCTGACGTTTATCTTCAATCGTGCTCACCGTTAAGCGCGGCTGTTTGTCCAGCAGCTGTACGGTCAACACCGGGCGCTCACGAGCGGTATCCGCTACCGCAATTCCACGATATTTCACGCGCGTCACTTCAGATAACGGTTCCGGCTCCTGATGAATCGGGTGATCAGGCGCGGCAACGTAGACGTTCATTAAGGTATAGAGCTTGCGCGAGTTGATCTCCGACGAGGAACGAAAATGCATATCCGGCGCGATAACGATATCCGCTCGCCCCTGCTCCAGCCGCTCCCACGCGCCCGCCAGCACTTCGGTGA
>NZ_PZKQ01000049.1:0-23728 GCF_003046645.1 Escherichia sp. MOD1-EC6475
AAGTTGGCAGCATCACCTGAAAGCTTGCGGATTTACTCTGCCAAACGCCCCACTAACTCCGCGTCAGGATATTAATGCCTTTGTCGAACTGCATATCGAACAGGGCTGTGTACTGGAAAGTAATGGTCAGTCAATTGGCGTGGTTAATGCGATTGTCGGGCAGCGCCGCTATACGGTGACGCTGAACGGCGAATCAAACCATGCAGGCACCACGCCGATGGGTTATCGTCGTGATACGGTTTATGCGTTTAGCCGCATTTGCCATCAGTCGATCGAAAAAGCGAAAAAGATGGGCGACCCATTGGTGCTGACTTTTGGCAAGGTGGAGCCGCGCCCAAATACGGTTAACGTAGTGCCGGGTAAAACCACGTTCACCATTGATTGTCGCCATACTGACGCTGCCGTGCTGCGCGATTTCACCCAACAGTTAGAAAACGACATGCGGGCGATTTGCGATGAAATGGACATTGGTATTGATATCGATTTATGGATGGACGAAGAACCGGTGCCGATGAACAAAGAGCTGGTCGCCACCCTGACGGAACTGTGTGAAACAGAAAAACTGAACTATCGGGTGATGCACAGTGGTGCCGGGCACGACGCGCAAATTTTCGCGCCTCGCGTACCAACCTGCATGATTTTTATCCCCAGCATTAACGGAATCAGCCATAACCCGGCGGAACGCACCAATATTAACGACCTTGCCGAAGGGGTCAAAACGTTGGCACTCATGCTTTATCAACTTGCCTGGCAGAAATAAGGAGTTATAAATGGGATATTTAAATAACGTCACCGGTTACCGCGATGATTTACTGGCTAACCGCGCGATTGTGAAACACGGTAATTTCGCGCTGTTAACGCCAGACGGCCTGGTAAAAAATATTATTCCGGGATTTGAGAATTGTGACGCGACAATCCTGTCCACGCCAAAGCTGGGCGCTACGTTTGTCGATTATCTGGTGACGCTGCATCAAAATGGCGGTAATCAGCAGGGATTCGGCGGTGAAGGAATTGAAACGTTCCTGTATGTCATTTCTGGAAATATCACTGCCGAAGCCGAAGGAAAAACATTTGCCTTAAGCGAAGGGGGTTATCTTTATTGCCCACCAGGCTCCTTAATGACGTTTGTTAATGCCCAGACCGAAGACAGCCAAATCTTCTTGTATAAGCGCCGCTATGTTCCGGTAGAAGGTCATGCGTCGTGGCTGATTTCTGGCAATGCCAGCGAACTGGAACGCATTCACTATGAGGGTATGGATGATGTGATCTTGCTGGATTTTCTGCCCAAAGAGTTAGGTTTTGATATGAATATGCATATCCTCTCTTTTGCGCCAGGTGCCAGCCACGGTTATATCGAAACCCACGTTCAGGAGCACGGTGCCTATATTCTTTCCGGTCAGGGCGTTTATAACCTTGATAATAACTGGATACCGGTGAAAAAAGGCGATTACATCTTTATGGGCGCATATTCTTTACAGGCCGGTTATGGCGTAGGGCGTGGTGAAGCGTTCAGTTATATTTACTCGAAAGATTGCAACCGCGACGTTGAGATTTAAGTAATACCGCTCGCCTGATTATTTTTAGCTATGTTGGATTTTGCCACGGTTTATACCGTGGCTTTTTTTGCGATAAATTCAGGTAAAAAAAGATGCGAAATAAATCGCATCCGCTTTAAAGGTAAGAATCAGAGTTTAATTCCCTGACCTATTTTAATGGCGCAGGCAATATTACGCGCGCAGTTGAAGAGATTGGCTTCACCACTGGCGAGCACTTCGGCTAAAGGCGCCAGACGCGGCAGAATGCTGAATACCGCGTCGATACCGTACTGGTGCACCACTTCCACGCCATCGCCCAATACGCCAGCAATCCCAATTACCGGGACATTTAATTTCTTCGCCACCGACGCCACGCCCAGCGGCGCTTTACCGCCTGCCGTTTGTGAATCAATGCGCCCTTCCCCGGTGATCACCAGTGCCGCTCCCTGCACCGCCTGCTCCAGGTTGACCGCCCGCAGTACAATCTCAATACCCGGTTTAATATCCGCATTGAGGAACACCGCCGCCGCAATACCCATACCGCCCGCTGCGCCGCCGCCTGCCATCTGACAGACATTGATTTCCGTTTGCTGCTGCAAAACACGGGCGAAATTTTGCAGCCCCTGCTCCAGCTCTTCGACCATTTCCGGCGTTGCCCCTTTTTGCGGACCAAACACCGCCGCCGCTCCGCGTGCCCCTACCAGCGGGTTATCGACATCGCACGCCACTTCAATATGGCAGCTCGCCAGACGCGGATCGCATTCCTCCATCTCAATGCTTGCCACTCGCGCTAAATTGCCACCGTTTGCCGCCAGCGCCTGACCGTCGGCATCAATGAAACGCACACCGAGCGCCTGCGCCATGCCCATACCGCCGTCCACCGTCGCGCTGCCACCAATGCCGAGAATAATATGGCGAATGCCGTTATCAAGCGCATGGCGAATCAGCTCGCCGGTGCCATAACTTGACGCCAGCAACGGATTACGCTGTTCGGGCGCGACCAGCATCAGGCCACTTGCCGCCGCCATCTCAATCACCGCCGTTTTCCCGTCGCCGGTAAGACCATAAAAAGCATTCACTTTTTCGCCCATCGGCCCACAGACTTCAAGCGTCACGATGTTGCCGCCCGTCGCGGCGACCATCGCATCCACCGTACCTTCGCCGCCATCCGCTATCGGCAAACAGATATATTGCGCATCGGGAAAGAGGGTCGAAAACCCGGCTTTAATTGCCTGACAACATTTTTCTGCACTTAAGCTCTCTTTAAACGAGTCTGGCGCAATGACAATTTTCATTATCAATCCTTTTTTCAACAAATTATTTGATGCGTTCCCACGGAATAAGATTATCCATAAGAACAGCCAGTAAAATTCCGACCAGTAAGCCGTTACTGAGCAGAGGACGAAGCGTTAATGGAAGGTCTTGCAGATACACAGGCGGTAATGCCATTAAAAATATGCCAACAAATAACGGCAATGCGAGTCGATAAATATTGCGCGCGGTGAAAGTAATTTGCTGGCTAAACACCAGCGCCGAAAAGAGTAAAGGTAGATAAGAAACCAGCATGACCGCGCTACTTACCGGTAAAGGGATACTACAAAACAGTCGCGTGAGCGCCGGAATCAGCGCCACCAGCAGGCAAATAACGCTGCCATAAATAAACGAGCGCCGCGTGTAATCGCCGGTCTGGGTTAATAAACCAATGGATGAAACAAACGGTGAAAATGGAATTACCGCCAGCGGCACGGTTATCAGCGTCATAAATCCGGTCGCCACAAAGCTGCGCCGATAACGCGTATTTCCAGCGCCCTGTTGCGGATAAAAAACATCCGTACCGCGAATCGCACCGTAGGTATTACTGATATTCACAAGCCCGGTAATCACCGCCGTCAGAATAATCCCCGGCGACAAAGCACCGCCACTGCCGAGCGGAAACCACTGCCAGTGCAATTTCCCGGAAAGCGAGTGCGAGGATGGAAAGCAAAAGTACCACAACAACCAGCCGGTTATTGTACCGACCAGCAGGCCATAACGGGCAAAACGTTGCGGCAGGAAGATAATCATCGCCAGCACCAGGCACATCACCGCCACCGCAAGCGCGAATGGCGCAAGCTGAATTTTAAAATTCGGGTCGGCAATGCCAAATGGCAGCCCAAGCATCCCCTTAAAAAAGATACTGGTCAGCTGTGCGCCCAGCATCAGCATAAACAGCACCATCACCGACGGCGTAAATAACCGTGCCAGGCGATGACCTAATCCGCTAAAACCAATCAACATCGTCAGCACGCCGGAGAGTGCAATCCCCACCGCCAGACTGGTAGCGATATCGTTGATCGGTGTCCCGCGCGATGCTTCGCCAAGGGTGATAGTAAGGATGGTTCCCCACCACAGGCCGCCCGGCCCTTCCATAATAGCGCGACGATGACCGCAGAACGCCTGGGCGAAGCAGGCCAGCGCAGTAGCAAGAAAAGCATATTGGGTGAGCGTAAGCAGACTACTTTGCGGCAACTGAAAAGCCGAAAGCAGCGTAGGAGGAACCACAACCGTGTTGCAAAAAATAAAGAAAAACCACTGAAATCCTGATAACAGGCTTTCGCGGCTGACTGCAAAATTGAACATAAACACACCTTAACCGGAGAATGCCCGCCGCGAAGGCGGGCATTGCTGGGGCCAGATTACTGCTGATGTTTAAGGATAAATTGACCTTTCGGCGCAACAGGGAAGCCCTGTTCAATGTCGTAAATCACATCACCACGTAAGATGGTTTTCGTGATACGCGCGCCAATAGTACGGCCAACATACGGGCTGACTTTGTGGCGATATTCCAAATCGTCATTGGTAAGAACATAGCTGCTATTCGGCTGAATGAAGACGAAGTCGGCATCTTTTCCTGGGGCAATACGACCTTTTTGCTGCAGACCGAAAATATCTGCTGCATTAGTCGCCATTAATTTGCCAAACATTGCCAGAGACATACCGCGTTTCTGTACCGCTTCATCGAACATAACGTCCATGCAGCTTTGCAGACCGGCGATACCGCCCCATGCTTTCATGATGTTGCCAGCTTTCATTTCCGGCGGGCATGGAGAGTGGTCGGAAACCAGGCAGTCGATTTCACCGTTAAACAGTTTTTCCCACATGCCTTTCTGGTTTTCCAGATCGCGGATCGGCGGTGAACACTTCGCCAGGGTGCCAATTTCTTCGAACTGATCGGTATCCAGAACAAAGTAGTGCGGACAGGATTCACAGGTAACATCCTGACCTTCCTGACGAGCACGAGTCACTTCTTCAACACCTTCCGGGCTGCTGATGTGGCAAACGTGCAGACGACAACCGGCAACTTTCGCCAGGTACAATACGCGGCGAATCGCTTCCACTTCGGTAAATACCGGACGAGAAGCCACATAGTCATGTGCGGTTACGCGACCTTCACGTTTCGCTTCTTCGCCCAGCTCATCACAGATCAGGGCGTTTTCGCAGTGCACCAGCACCGGCTGCCCCATTTCGCCCAGCTTCTGCGCGCCTTTGAAGAACTGCCAGTCGTTTACGTCACGAAAGTCGTTGTCGATACCACGATCGCCACAGGTCGCAACGAAGCATTTGAAGCCGACAACGCCCACTTCATCCAGCTCGTGCAGACGGTCGATGTTGTAAGACACCAGGCCACCCAGTTGTGCCGCATCGACAGTCAACTTACCTTTAGCGGCGTCGAACTTCAGTTCAATCGATGCGCGGTCAACGGTTGCTGGCAACTGGTTGAGCGGCATTTCGATCATGGTGGTGATACCGCCTTTTGCCGCTGCGCGAGTGCCGGTTTCATAACCTTCCCAGTGGCTACGACCCGGTTCAGAAATATGGCTGTGCGCATCGACCATACCCGGAGAAACGACCAGACCAGACGCATCCATAACTTCTTTTGCATCGCCCAGATCCTGACCGATAGCGGCAATTTTTCCGCCTTTAACGGCAATATCTACAACACGAGCTTCGTTTTCTAAAATGACGGTGCCGTTTTTAATAATTAAATCAAAAGACATAACAAACTCCTTGTAAAATACAGATTGTTTTTTAACTCAATGTTCAATATCGGGATTAATTAACCTGTGACTTTTTGCTCTCCTGTTTTTTCTACTGCTGTGCGTTTCTTTAATAAGGCGTAGGCCGCAAAGGCGACGATAACGCCAACAAACCATGAAACACGCGATAACGGTTCCATGACCGGAATAAATTTACCGCCGAGAGATAAAATAACCGCCACCAGAGTTACTGAGAATGCAGTGAGGTTAAAACCGTTATCGTAATATTTAAAATCACCTGCTGCGGTGTACAGCTCATCGAGATTGATTTGCCCGCGCATGACCACAAAATAATGCGCCATCATCACGCCAATTACTGGACCCAGCATCCCACCGATAATATCGAGGAACAGATAAATACTGTCCTGATTCTCCATTAATTTCCACGGGCAGATCAGCAGGCTGATAATACTGGCAATCAGTACGCCGTTTTTATAGGTCAGTTTCGTCGGTGCAATAGCGGCAATCTGATAACCGGCCGGAATAATATTACCGGTGGCGTTCGTGGAAATGGTCGTCATCAGAATAACCAGTACCGCAAAGAACGAGGCAAACAGGCTGTCCCAACGCTGAACAATATCCAGCACGTTCCAGGTATCCGCGCCGTAATGAATACTGGCTCCGGCAATAATACTCACCCCAGCGACCGCAAACAGGATATAAGCAACCACTAAACCCAGCGTTTGCCCCAGCGCCTGCTCACGAAACGAGTGGGCGTTTTGCGTAAAGTCGGATGCGCTAACTGCTGGTGCCGCCCATACCGCAACCACCGCGTTAATCACCACCAGGAACAGGAAGCCACTATTTTCTGCTTTCTGAATACCGCTCGGGATGTAGTCGAGGATTGGACCAATCCCTACCAGCGAAATCGCCCAAATCGCCATGCCGCCGAAAACGATATAGATGCACGGGTTAAGAATAGCGGTGAATTTATTTAATACTTTGCCGCCACCGAAGCCGATACCGACGTTCACCAGCCAGAAGAGCAAGAAGGTAATCAAGCCGGGCAGCGAAAGCCCTAACAGAGTGAAATCACCACCGAGAGTTAAAAATCCCGGCCAGATTTTGCCAATCAGAATCAAAAACGCCAGCGATCCGGCATAACACTGCAAACCAAACCACATAATGGCAGCAATCCCGCCTCTTAATAGTCCGGGAAACAGTGCGCCACGCACACCATACGAAGCTCGCAGGATCATGGCAAAAGGTACGCCGTATTTACTGCCCGCAGCACCGTTTAATACCATTACCGCAGCAATAAAAAAGGCGCTAAGGATAATTGCCAGCATAATACTAAAGGTAGACAAGCCGAGAATAAAAAAGCGCCGACCATTACATAATTGGGAACGTTATGAACCGAACCCATCCATAAGGTAAAGTAGTTAAATGTTTTCCAGGTACGTTGATTTTGCATTTTCGGTAATAAATCTTCGCTATATCCGCGTTGCTGGAATAGTTTTCTCTGATGTTCCATAAATCCCTCTTAATTTCACGTATCGAATAACGCTGTTTTAATCTAGCTATGAGGAACTAATAAAATAAAAAATAGTTTTTTTAATACTGAAGCAACGTCGTTGGCTGCTTTCTTTTTTTACTGCTGGCCGAATCAATTATTTGATATCGGCCATTTTTATTGCAGGCATCGAGGCTTCATCGGCAACGATGCCTTTTTATCAGGCGAGTTTATGATTCGCCATTAACTCCAGCGCCTGCACTAACGCAGAGTGATCCAACTGGCTGCCGCCGTTTGCCGCACAGGTATTAAATAACTCCTGGCAGGTTGCGGTGTTTGGCAGATTCAGCGCCAGTGCTTTCGCACTTTGCAGCGCCAGGTTGAGATCTTTCTGGTGCAGAGCAATTTTGAAGCCCGGATTAAAGGTACGTTTAATCATGCGCTCACCGTGAACTTCCAGAATGCGCGAGGAAGCAAAGCCGCCCATCAGCGCCTGGCGCACACGCACCGGATCGGCACCGGCTTTTGAAGCAAACAGCAGAGCTTCAGAAACCGCTTCAATATTGAGCGCCACGATAATCTGGTTTGCTACTTTACAGGTCTGACCGTCGCCGTTACCGCCCACGAGGGTGATATTTTTACCGAGCAGTTCAAACAGCGGTTTAACACGTTCAAATACCGCTTCGTCACCGCCAACCATAATTGACAATGTCCCTTCACGGGCGCCGATTTCGCCGCCGGAGACTGGCGCGTCGAGATAATCGCCGCCCAGTTCATTCACCTGACGGGCGAAACGTTTAGTTTCAATCGGTGAAATGGAACTCATATCAACAATGGTTTTGCCCTTCAGCGAGGCTTTGGTACAACCATTTTCACCAAACAGCACTTCTTCAACGTGCGGCGTATCCGGCACCATAATAAAAATGATGTCTGACGCTTCTGTTACCTTGCGCGCAGTTTCAACACCGACGGCACCGAGAGACAGTAATTCGTCAGCCACCGGACCGATGGTTGTGACATGCAGTTGATGACCGGCACGCGCCAGATTAATGGCCATCGGAGTACCCATAATGCCTAAGCCAATAAATCCCAGTTTCATAATTAACCTCTTTTAAATATCGGTATTCCTGAATGCAGACAACACGATCCCCTGCCGACGTAGCGGCCTAAAAAAGCATTGTCTGAACAGCGTTACGTTTTAACGGTACGGTTTCATCCAGCCTAAACCGGCTTCCGTGGTGGTTTGGGGTTTATATTCACAGCCAACCCAACCGTTGTAGTCAGAATTTTCAATTATCTTAAAGAGATAATCATAATTAATTTCTCCGGTTCCCGGTTCGCCACGATGTGGATTATCGGCGATTTGCAGATGTCCAATTTTATCGGCCCATTGGATCATGGTGTTGGTTAATTCACCTTCCATCCGCTGCATGTGATAAATGTCATACTGAATTTTCAAATTGCAGCAGCCTACATCGTCAATCAGTTTCAACGCCTGCTGAGTTCCGGTGAGATGGAAACCAGGAATATCAAAATGGTTGATAGGCTCAATCAGTAATAAAATATCTTCTTTCATCAACATATTCGCGGCATAACGCAGGTTTTCCACAAGCGTTGCGTGAATCTGTTCACTGCTGAAACCCGCCGGAGTTTTACCGACCAGACAGTTGATTTTTTTATTACTCAGCGCACGAGCATAACGAATCGCCGCTGCTACGCCATCACGAAACTCTTCTTCACGGCCAGGAATACAGGCAATACCCCGCTCGCCCGCCGCCCAGTCACCCGCAGGTAAATTATGCAGCGTATGCTCGAGTTTATTACTCGCCAGCACCTGTTTTAATTCTTCAATGTCGTAGTCATAAGGAAACATAAATTCAACGCCGCGAAAACCACACTGCGCGGCTTTCTCAAAACGGGCGAGAAAATCATATTCGCCAAATAACATCGATAAATTAGCAGAGAAACGTAACATTATTTATCTCCCTTATTCATAGTGCATGAAGCAGGTTTCAGTCGGCGCGTCCACTGCGTTATCGGCGATATCTTCAAATTCCATGACGTTATCCAGTTCGCTACCCATAGAAATATTGGTTACTCGCTCCAGCATAATTTCTACCACCACCGGGACACGGTACTGATTCATTAAGACTTTCGCTTGTTCAAAGGCCGGAGCAATATCTTCCGGTTTGAAAACGCGAATCGCTTTACAGCCTAAACCTTCCGCCACTTTCACGTGGTCAACGCCGTAACCGTTCACATCACTGGAGTTAATATTTTCAAACGCGAGCTGTACGCAGTAATCCATATCAAATGCGCGCTGCGACTGACGAATCAGGCCGAGATAGGCGTTATTGACCAGCACATGGATGTACGGAATGTTGAACTGGGCGCCAACGGCTAATTCTTCAATCAGGAACTGGAAGTCGAAGTCACCGGAAATCGCCACCACATTACGCTCTGGATCAGCAGCACACACACCCAGCGCCGCCGGAATGGTCCAGCCCAGCGGGCCTGCCTGACCACAGTTGATCCAGTGACGGTCTTTAAAGACATGCAGCATTTGCGCCGCAGCAATTTGTGACAGGCCGATGGTAGTGACATAGCAAACATCGCGACCAAAGGCTTTGTTCATCTCTTCATACACGCGCTGCGGTTTCACCGGCACGTTGTCGAAGTGAGTTTTACGCAGCAAAGTACGTTTGCGTTGCTGGCAGTCGGCGACCCACTCTTTACGGCACGGCAGACGACCGGCTTTTTGCATCTCCTGCGCCACTTCAACCAGCAGCGTCAGTGCCGCTTTGGCGTCGGAGACAATACCCAGATCCGGGCACAGTACGCGGCCAATTTGCGTCGGCTCAATATCGATATGAACGATTTTGCGCCCTTCGGTGTATTTCTCTACCGAACCGGTATGACGGTTGGCAAAACGGTTACCGATACCAAACACCATGTCGGACGCCAGCAACGTTGCGTTGCCGTAACGATGCGCGGTTTGCAGACCCACCATCCCGGCCATCAGTTCATGATCGTCCGGGATACAGCCCCAGCCCATCAGCGTTGGGATCACCGGAACGCTGGTCAGTTCGGCAAACTGTTGTAACAGCGCGGCAGCATCGGCGTTGATAACCCCGCCCCCGGCAACAATCACCGGACGTTCGGCCTGAATTAACATTTCTACAGCTTTTTCGATCTGCATACGGCTGGCAGCAGGTTTGTAGACCGGCAGCGGTTCGTACATGTCAGGATCAAACTCGATTTCCGCAACCTGTACGTCGAACGGTAAATCCACCAGTACCGGCCCCGGACGACCAGAACGCATCAGGTGAAATGCCTGTTGCAGCACACGAGGCACCAGCGCCGCTTCACGTACTGTAACCGCCATTTTACTGACCGGTTTAGCAATTGCTTCAATATCAACGGCCTGGAAATCTTCTTTATGCAGACGGGCGCGCGGAGCCTGACCGGTAATGCACAAAATAGGAATGGAATCAGCAGAAGCGGAATAGAGCGCAGTGATCATGTCAGTGCCTGCTGGTCCCGAGGTTCCCAGACATACGCCGATATTCCCTGCCGTTGCGCGGGTGTAGCCTTCCGCCATGTGCGACGCACCTTCCACGTGACGCGCCAGAATGTGACGAATACCGCCGTGCTTACGCATCGCTGAGTAGAAAGGATTGATTGCTGCTCCCGGAACGCCGAAGGCGGTGGTGATACCTTCTTTCTCCAGCACATACATTGCCGCGTCAACGGCTCTCATTTTTGCCATTTTATTCCTACCTCTATTAATTGGAAAAATTTTCCAACTTTCAAATTTTGTCAAAAAAACCCGCTCCGCAGAGCGGGATGCGACAGACACTATGGATGTGCTTTCAGTCCCAACGCCGTGCTGATATCGCGGGCGGTGTCTCTTACCAGCTCACCCTGACTGACAAAACGATCTTCTGTCAGTCTTGATGAAGGCCCGGAGATGGAGATAGCAGCAACAACACTACCCACATCATCATAAATTGCTGAAGCTATGCAATTCAGGCCAACAACATGCTCTTCTTTATCTACGGTATAGCCCAGTTCACGCGCTTGTTCCAGATCCTTCAGCAAGGTGGGCATATCCACAAGCGTAGTTGGCGTAAACTGCTGCAAACCGGTTTGCAGGATGATGCTCATCAGCTCCTCTTCCGCCAGCGGATAAAGCAGCGCCTTGCCTGCGCCGGAAGCATGTAACGGCAGACGACTGCCCAGCGGCGCACACATCCTGACCATCGATTTACACTCTAACTGACCAATTAATACCGCTTCATTGCCGTTACGAATCGCGACATTGACCGTCTCGCCGGAAAGCAACATCAGGCGGCGCATAAACGGTCCGGCGACGGAGAGGACATCGCGGTTATGGATGTACGCCGCTCCGACGTTAAAGACACCTAATCCTATATGCCACCAGCCTAACTGACTGTCCTGGTAGACAAAATCTGCAGCCTGTAAAACCTTCAGCAGGCGAAAGGTCGTGGAGAGCGGCAAATCCAGATTGAGAGAAATATCGCTAACCGACGAACTTCCCCCACTTTTTTCCAGATATTGCAGAATCGCAATTCCCCGCTCTAACGCCTGTGCGCCCTTCTGTGCCACAGGCTCCGCCTGTCCTGGCCTGCCGCGCCGTCTAACTTCCGTCATACCTACGTTAACTCCGACCTACAAGTGAGCATAAACAATGAACAATTCGTTTATCTTATGCAAGTCGGTTTCAGCCGTCACGCAAAACAGAGTTCCTGTTCAGGAATACTTTCAACATCACAGTTGTCGCTGCCGCCGCGATCGATGGTCAGAAAATCAGTGACTCGCTGCCAGGCGAAAAGCGGGTGATGCCAGACATTACGATGGTAATTCACGCCCTGCTCACCGTTGGTGATAAACGCCCGCAGCGTTGACAGATCTGGAGTTTCATCGCCTAACGCCACGACCACCACAAACGCTTCGCCTTTCATCGGGATAAACGCCTGAGAGCCCAGCGGATGACGCTCAAGTTCATGAATGGTCAGCGGCAGATTCGCCGGTTGCGCGCGGTTAATGCTGATAAGCGTACGGTCTTGCTCAAGAATCTCAACCAGCGCCAAATCGTGATAACGCTCCACCAGTCCATTGTTAATATGGAAAAAATCCCGTTGCTGCGTTTCGATTACGTCGCCATAAGCACTGAAGGCTTCCTGACTTAACGGTAATACCTGAAGTTTCATCTTTTTGTCCTTGTAACATAATTCCGTTCAACCAGCGCCGACCGGTCAGCTTGGTTTCAATAACAGGCAATCTAAAACCTTAAGAGAACAACATCAACACAAAAGTTGGAATATTTTTCCAAAACTAGATTTAGCCCACAAATCACGCAGGGTTATCATGTAAAAATACAGGTAAATCAAAGGACAGAAAATCACGCAACTCGCTGATTTAAAAAGGGGATACCTGAAGATGTTCGATCCAGAAACCTTGCGTACTTTCATTGCGGTTGCTGAAACAGGAAGTTTTTCAAAAGCGGCAGAACGATTATGTAAAACCACGGCGACCATCAGTTATCGCATTAAACTTCTGGAAGAAAATACCGGGGTGGCGCTGTTTTTCCGTACCACTCGCAGCGTGACATTGACAGCGGCTGGCGAGCATCTGCTTTGTCAGGCCAGAGACTGGCTGAGCTGGCTGGAAAGTATGCCCAGCGAGCTGCAACAGGTGAATGATGGCGTAGAACGCCAGGTAAACATCGTCATCAACAACCTGCTCTACAACTCCCAGGCCGTCGCCCAACTGCTGGCGTGGCTGAACGAACGTTACCCCTTTACCCAGTTTCACATCTCCAGACAAATCTATATGGGCGTCTGGGACTCACTATTGTACGAAGGTTTTTCACTGGCTATCGGTGTCACGGGAACCGAGGCACTGGCAAATACTTTTAGCCTTGATCCTTTAGGTTCGGTGCAATGGCGCTTTGTCATGGCGGCAGATCATCCGCTGGCGAACGTTGAAGAGCCGCTCACAGAAGCGCAGTTACGGCGCTTTCCGGCGGTCAATATTGAAGACAGCGCCCGCACCTTAACCAAGCGAGTCGCCTGGCGATTGCCGGGGCAAAAAGAGATTCTCGTTCCTGACATGGAGACGAAAATCGCTGCCCATCTGGCGGGCGTTGGTATCGGTTTTTTGCCAAAATCACTTTGCCAGTCAATGATCGATAATCAACAACTGGTCAGCCGGGTCATCCCAACGATGCGCCCTCCTTCGCCATTGAGTCTGGCATGGCGCAAATTTGGTAGCGGCAAAGCGGTAGAAGATATTGTGACCTTGTTTACCCAGCGCAGACCAGAAATCAGCGGATTTTTAGAAATTTTCGGCAACTCACACAGTTAAAAATCAAGTTTCCTCGCGCGTTGGCGCGTAAAATAGCGCGCAAGCTGATTTGAGGTTCACTTTTAACTATGCAAGAGAGATACACGGAACAGGACTATCGTGCCCTGCTGATTGCTGATACGCCCATTATTGATGTTCGCGCCCCCATCGAGTTTGAGCAAGGCGCAATGCCCGCCGCTATCAACCTGCCGTTAATGAATAACGATGAACGCGCCGCCGTTGGCACCTGCTATAAACAGCAAGGGTCAGACGCGGCGCTGTCGCTGGGGCATAAACTGGTGGCGGGTGAAATTCGTCAGCAGCGCATGGATGCCTGGCGGGCTGCGTGCCTGCAAAATCCGCAAGGTATTCTCTGCTGCGCCCGTGGCGGTCAACGTTCACATATTGTGCAACGCTGGTTGCATGAAGCGGGAATTGATTATCCGCTGGTGGAAGGCGGTTATAAGGCACTGCGCCAGGCCGCGATTCAGGCGACCATTGAACTGTCACAAAAACCGATAGTACTGATTGGCGGTTGTACCGGCAGTGGTAAAACGCTGTTAGTGCAGCAACAGCCGAACGGTGTCGATTTGGAAGGGCTGGCGCGTCATCGCGGCTCTGCTTTTGGTCGCACATTACAGCCGCAACTTAGCCAGGCGAGTTTTGAAAACCTACTGGCTGCCGAAATGCTAAAAACCGACGCCCGTCAGGATCTGCGCCTGTGGGTGCTGGAAGATGAAAGCCGGATGATCGGTTCGAATCACCTGCCGGAATGTCTGCGCGAGCGAATGACCCAGGCGGCGATTGCGGTGGTAGAAGATCCGTTTGAGATCCGTCTTGAACGTCTGAACGAAGAATATTTCTTGCGTATGCATCATGATTTTACCCACGCGTACGGCGACGAACAGGGCTGGCAAGAGTATTGCGAATACCTGCATCACGGACTTTCGGGGATTAAGCGTCGGCTGGGGCTACAACGATATAACGAACTGGCTGCCCGACTGGATACGGCGCTGGCAACGCAACTCGCAACCGGCAGCACCGACGGTCATATGGCCTGGCTGGTGCCGTTACTTGAAGAGTATTACGACCCGATGTATCGCTATCAGCTTGAGAAGAAAGCGGAAAAGGTTGTCTTTCGCGGTGAGTGGGCTGAAGTGATGGAGTGGGTTAAGGCGCGGTAATGTGGGATATTCTGAAACGGTGATTGTCGTGAGAACAGAATGATTGCAACAGAATACAGGTATAAAAAAACCGACATGACAGTCGGTTTTTTTATTTTTCCGCCCAAGAGTTGGTGGTTCTGGGCAGAGATGAAACAGTCCTCATCTAGCAAGTGAATTATAAGTCAGGATACCTACATATTCAAACAGCTATGTCGGCGATACAATCCCGACGCTAGTAATGATACTGCCTCAAGGGATTACCGCAGTACGGAAAAGTACTTTTAAGTCCTGGTCAGGATACAGGTGGTGCTGATTCTGGTGCTCTGATTTGGAGAGAGGCAGTCCTCATCTAGCACATGAAGGAAAATCATAGTTACAGGCAACGTAAGGGTAAGCTGTGATTGTCTTTCTCCCTTAAGGGAGCAACGGATGAAAACTTTTCTCGATAAAGTTCTCATCGTTCTTAAGGCGCTGATCGCGCTGCTGGAACTGATCCGCCAGTTTATTGAATAACTGAGGAAACGTAGCTAAGGCCGAAGGTTTACCACCTTCGGCCTTTAACAAAACCGGCATGACAGTCGGTTTCAGATTGTTGCCAAAGGGCGCACTATTCATGCCGGATGCGCTACGCCTGTCATCACCCCGCAAACTGCCTGAACAGCGCCTTACCCTCAACCAGTCGCGCGCCCAGCCAGCCGCCGAAAAGCGACAGCAGCAGCGCACCGCAGCACGGCAGAACAATCCACAATCGCCAGTCTGGCTTCCACGGGAAATCAAACACTTTCGCCTGCAACACTGCCAGCGCCGTTTCCGCACCAATTGCGGCCACCAGGCCAGAAACAAACCCAAGCATGGCGAACTCACACCACAACGTGGTGCGCAGCAGTTTTTTGCCCGCACCGAGAGTGCGCCACACCACCAGCTCCTGATGACGCTGACGCATTCCCACCTGCACCTGTGCCAGCAACAGCAACATACCGCAGGCGGTGACCAGCACCACCATCACTTCCAGCGCCCGACTTACCTGCTCCAGCACCTGACCGACCTGTTTTAAAATCGCGCCAATGTCTAACAGGCTAATGGTCGGGAACTTGCGGTTGAGTTGCGTCAACATGCCGTTGTCGTTCTCCCAGCGGAAACTGGTTAGCCAGCTCTGCGGCTGCCCGTCTAATGCCCCTTCCGGGAAAATAAAATAGAAATTAGGCCGCAGACTTTCCCAGTCCACTTTGCGCAGGCTACTCACTTTAGCGCGGAACTCCTGGGTATCGCCCATAAAGGTGACGGTATCGCCAAGGGTAACGTTTAAGCGTTTCGCCAGCCCCTCTTCCATCGACACTTCATCGGCTTTTGGCGGCCAGTTACCGGCGACAATCGGATTATGATCGGGCCGCGTATTTTGCCAGGTAAGATTCAGTTCGCGGTTAAGCGCCTCATCTTCATTGCCTTCTGTCGGCTTATCGTTAATCGCCGTCAACCGCGCCCGCACCACCGGATAAAACGATTCCGGGACTATCTGATGTTCCGCAAGGAACGCTTTTAGCGGTGTAACCTGTTCTGTTGCGATGTTGATTAAAAAGTAGTTCGGGCTTTCTGGCGGTAACTGCTGTTGCCAGCGGTCGAGCAAATCGCCACGCAACACCAGCAGCAGTGCCAGCAGCATAAAGGAGAGCGAAAAGGCCGAAAGCTGGCTTAACGTCGCCCACGGCTGGCGTAACAGGCGGCTGACCGCCAGACGCAAAGGTAGCGATTTCAGCGTCAGGCGGCGAAGTACATTAAGCAACATCCAGCCCAGCACACCGCACAGCAATGCCAGTACTACCGCGCCCGCCAGCACCGCCCAGAGCAGCATACTGCCGCCCATCAGTTCGGCGAGCAGCAGCACAACCACCACACTGACAATCGGCAGATAAAACTTCAGCGGCCAGACGTTCGCTACCACATCATTACGTAATACGCGTAAAGGCTGCGTTGCCAGCAACAGGCGGTACGGTCGTAGCCCCACCAGCAGCGAGATGACCGTCATGGTGCCGAGCGCCCACAGCCACGGCCAGAGGCTGGCTGGCGGTAATGCAGCAGGCAGAACCGGCTTGAGCAGTACCATCAACACGTTTTCGAACAACAGGCCTATCGCGCCACCGGTAACGGCTGAAAGCACCAGCACCATTAACCACTGGCCGACAATCAGCTTACGCAGTTGCGCTCGCCCTGCCCCCAGCGTTTTGAGGATCGCCACCAGGTCGTAGCGACTGCGACAGTAATGATTCATCGCCACCGCCACCGCCGCCACCGCCAGCAGCAAGGTCAGCAGCGCCGAAAGCAGCAGGAACTGTTGCGAGCGTTCCATCGAACGCCCCAGCGCACCTTCGTCCTGTTCCAGACCGTACCAGCGTTGTTCGGGTTTAAGCTGAGGTAACAGCCATTTCTCATAGCCATCGAGCTGGTTCTCGTTGCCGCCGAATTTATAGCTCCAGGTGACCCGACTCCCCGGCTGCACAGCTCCGGTTTTATCGACATCCGCCAGATTCATCATCAGACGCGGAGCCATCTGGAAGGGGTTAAAACCGGAATCCGGTTCCTGAATCACTTCTCCGGCAATCCGCAAGGTGGCATCGCCCACGTCAATGGTGTCGCCCGTTTTCAGGTTAAGCAGTGCCATCAGGCGTGGGGCCAGCAATACGCTGCCCGCCTGCGGTTTCAGGCCAGGGGGATTAGTTTGCAGATCGCCATACATCGGGTAGATATCATCCACCGCTTTGACGTTCGCCAGCTGCGGTGTATCGCCTGCAAATGTCATGGTGGCGAAAGTCAGCTGCTTGCCGACTTTCAGGCCGCGCTTTTGCGCTTCCTCCAGCCACGCTTGCGGCACTTCGCGTGAACTGCGCAACGCCCGATCGCCCGCCATAAACTCCCGGCTTTGCTGGCTTAAGCCCTTCTCCATACGATCGCTGATATTGCCCAGCGCCAGCACGCAGGCCACCGCCAGGCTTAGCGCCAGCCAGACAATTAATAGCGACGGCGAGCGCCATTCGCGCCAGAACCAACGTGCAATCATGCTTCCTCCTGCAACTGCCCGTTCACCAGCCGTAAGCAGCGGTCGCAGCGTGCCGCCAGTTGCAGGTCGTGGGTCACCATAATCAACGTGGTGCCATGTTCACGGTTGAGGGAAAACAGCAGGTCGGCAATTTTATCGCCCGTCTGGCGGTCAAGGCTGCCGGTGGGTTCGTCGGCAAACAGCACATCAGGTCGACCGTTAAAGGCTCGTGCCAGCGCCACTCGTTGCTGTTCACCGCCGGAAAGCTGTGCCGGAAGATGATCAAGACGTTTACCCAGCCCTAACTGTTCGAGCAACGCTTTCGCTCCGTTACGACTTTCCACGCTACTCTCACCGCGCAGCAGCGCCGGAAGTTCGACGTTTTCCAGCGCATTAAGAGTAGGGATTAACATAAATGACTGAAAAACAAAACCGACGTGCTTCGCGCGTAACTTTGCCCGCGCTTCTTCGTCCATATTATGTAGCGGTTGTCCCACCAGATTCACTTCGCCACTGCTGCCGTCATCCAGCCCGGCGAGGATCGCCAGCAAGGTTGACTTACCCGATCCCGACTCGCCCACCAGTGCGATGGTCTCGCCACGTTTGACAACCAGCTCAACTCCGGTGAGGATGGAGAGTTCATGCTCCCCCTGACCGACGGACTTCTTAAGATGATGAACTTCAACAATGTTTTCCGCTGGCATTTGCCCTTCCTGTTCCTGGTTCTGTTAACCTTCCGTGCCGCCGCAGCGGACACGTTATTGATTCTGGGTGATAGCCTGAGCGCCGGGTATCGAATGTCTGCCAGCGCGGCCTGGCCTGCCTTGTTGAATGATAAGTGGCAGAGTAAAACGTCGGTAGTCAATGCCAGCATCAGCGGCGACACCTCGCAACAAGGGCTGGCGCGCCTTCCGGCTCTGCTGAAGCAGCATCAGCCGCGCTGGGTGCTGGTTGAACTGGGCGGCAATGACGGTTTGCGTGGTTTTCAGCCGCAGCAAACGGAGCAGACGCTGCGCCAGATTTTGCAGGATGTCAAAGCCGCCAACGCTGAACCATTGTTAATGCAAATACGTCTGCCTGCAAACTATGGTCGCCGTTATAATGAAGCCTTTAGCGCCATTTACCCCAAACTCGCGAAAGAGTTTGATGTTCCGCTGCTGCCTTTTTTTATGGAAGAGGTCTACCTCAAGCCACAATGGATGCAGGATGACGGTATTCATCCCAACCGCGACGCCCAGCCGTTTATTGCCGACTGGATGGCAAAGCAGTTGCAGCCTTTAGTAAATCATGACTCATAAAGCAACGGAGATCCTGACAGGTAAAGTTATGCAAAAATCGGTCTTAATTACCGGATGTTCCAGTGGAATTGGCCTGGAAAGCGCGCTCGAATTAAAACGCCAGGGTTTTCATGTGCTGGCAGGTTGCCGGAAGCCGGATGATGTTGAGCGCATGAACAGCATGGGATTCACCGGCGTGTTGATCGATTTGGATTCGCCAGAAAGTGTTGATCGCGCTGCCGACGAAGTGATCGCCCTGACCGATAATTGTCTGTATGGGATCTTTAACAATGCCGGATTCGGCATGTATGGCCCCCTTTCCACCATCAGCCGTGCGCAGATGGAACAGCAGTTTTCCGCCAACTTTTTCGGCGCGCATCAGCTCACCATGCGCCTGTTACCCGCTATGTTGCCGCACGGTGAAGGGCGTATTGTGATGACCTCATCGGTGATGGGATTAATCTCCACACCGGGTCGCGGCGCTTATGCGGCCAGTAAATATGCGCTGGAGGCGTGGTCAGACGCGCTGCGCATGGAGCTGCGCCACAGCGGAATTAAAGTCAGCCTGATTGAGCCGGGGCCCATTCGTACTCGCTTTACCGACAACGTCAACCAGACGCAAAGTGATAAACCGGTCGAAAACCCCGGCATTGCTGCCCGCTTTACGTTGGGACCGGAAGCGGTGGTCGCCAAAGTACGCCATGCTTTTATTAGCGAGAAGCCGAAGATGCGCTATCCGGTAACGCTGGTGACCTGGGCAGTAATGGTGCTTAAGCGCCTGCTGCCGGGGCGCGTGATGGACAAAATATTGCAGGGGTGAGTTGAAGCGCGCGCTTAAGCCCCCATGTCAAAGAAAATATCGACAACAGAGAGCGACTCCATGTCCGTAGAAAATATTGTCAACATTAACGAATCTAACCTGCAACAGGTTCTTGAACAGTCGATGACCACTCCGGTACTGTTCTATTTTTGGTCTGAACGTAGCCAGCACTGTTTGCAGTTAACCCCGATCCTAGAAAGCCTCGCGGCGCAGTACAACGGGCAATTTATTCTGGCGAAGCTGGACTGCGACGTGGAGCAGATGATTGCCGCCCAGTTTGGTTTGCGCGCGATTCCGACCGTTTATCTGTTCCAGAACGGGCAACCGGTAGACGGCTTCCAGGGGCCGCAACCGGAAGAGGCGATCCGCGCCCTGCTGGATAAAGTGCTGCCGCGCGAAGAAGAGCTGAAAGCGCAGCAGGCGATGCAGCTGATGCAGGAAGGCAATTACACCGACGCCCTGCCATTGCTGAAAGACGCCTGGCAGTTGTCGAATCAGAACGGGGAGATCGGCCTGCTGCTGGCAGAAACGCTGATTGCGCTGAACCGTTCTGAAGATGCAGAAGCGGTGCTGAAAACCATTCCGTTGCAGGATCAGGACACCCGCTACCAGGGGCTGGTGGCGCAAATCGAACTGCTGAAGCAGGCGGCTGATACGCCGGAAATTCAACAGTTGCAACAGCAGGTGGCGGAGAATCCAGAAGATGCCGCACTGGCGACGCAACTGGCTCTGCAACTGCACCAGGTTGGGCGCAATGAAGAGGCGTTGGAGTTACTGTTTGGGCATCTGCGTAAAGATCTCACCGCCGCAGACGGTCAGACACGTAAAACGTTCCAGGAGATCCTCGCTGCGCTGGGTACGGGTGATGCGCTGGCGTCGAAGTATCGCCGCCAGCTGTATGCATTGTTGTATTGATATTCGTTGATCGGCACATGAACCACAACGCCGGATGCGATGCTGCGCATCCGGCATCGCATCATTTCTTCTTCAATTGCGTCACCACCAACTGGTGGCGCGAATTGTAAAACTTACGATAGGTTAAATAGCAGGCAATAATGGTCGACAAGCTGGCGGTTGAGAGCAACATAAACGTCACCATAATCTGATATTTAATCGCCTTCACCGGATCAATCCCGGCAAATATCAGCCCGGACATCATTCCTGGTAAACTCACTAAGCCAACCGTTTTTGCTGAATCGACCGTCGGAATTAAAGCCGCGCGAATACTGTCGCGAATCAATATCGCTGAAGCCTGTTTCGGCGTCGCGCCAAGGCTCAGTTTCTCCTGAATCTGTTGCTGTTCGCTAATGACCCGTTGCCCTAAATTGTTGTAACACAACCCCACCGCTACCATGGCGTTACCGGCTATCATCCCGGCGATAGGGATCACCTGCATCGGGATAAACTCAATCGACCCTGAGAGAATCAGCACCGCCAGCGTAATTCCCGCCCCCACCGTAATGGCAATAAACGACGAGATAAAGGCTTTAGCAATATATTTACTGCGTTTTTGCGCGTTCCACGCCGCATTAAAGCAGATAAATAACACCATCAATAATGTCAGGCTGGCATCATCCACGCTGAAAATATACTTCAGCACATAGCCGACAATAATCAGCTGAATTATCGCGCGCCCGACGCTCCAGAGAATATCTTTCTCCAGCGCCAGTTTTTCTTTATGGCTAATTAAGATTGCCACCACCACCAGCATTAATGCCAGTGCTAATGATTCGTTAGTAATATTATGCGAGTTCATAGCGTGCTTCCTGCATTTCTCCGGCATGCGGTTGCAGTGTAATCACTTTATCCGCATGATTAATTTCGTCTTTATCGTGTGTCACCCACAGCACGGCAATATTTTGCTCGCGCACATAACGGTGGATCATCTCATTAACGTTATGTTTATTACTTTCATCCAGTGCACTGGTTATTTCATCCAGCAATAAAACCTTCGGCATAAATTGCAGGTTACGAATCAATGAGATGCGTTGTTTTTCACCACCAGATAGCTCGGCAATATTCTTCGTCAAAATGCTGTCCGGCAAAGCGAAGCGTTCGAGAAAATCGAGAAAAATGGCCGGGTCAGGCTGCTGGTTACGGATCTGCCAGGGAAAAATCAGGTTATCGTAGACCGTATCACCAAACAGCGTCGGCGTCTGGGCGCAGTAAGAGACTTGCTGGCGGTAGATTTCTGGCTTCAGTGTGCTGACATCCTCACCTTCAAACAGTAATGCTCCGCTGGTTGGGCTGATTAATGAAGCAACAATTTTCAGCAGCGTACTTTTGCCACAACCGGAAGGACCGGTAATTAACTTAAATTCGCCAGCACGCAGCGAAAAACTGATGTTATTAAGAATCTTCGCATCACCCGCCAGATATCCTACGTTTTGTAGCTGAAGCAAAGGACTATTTTCCTGCATCGCTGTTCCCTTTATCTCATTTTTAATAAAAACAGTTTATCCTCCACAAGAATAAGGGGGAACTCCCTTTCAGTAATCAGGTATAATTTGTTTAATCAAGCAGCAACTTTGCTCATTATGGACGGTACAACAGGAGGTTTTTCCGATGCTTATCTTTATCCCGATTCTCATTTTTGTCGCGCTGGTGATTGTCGGCGCAGGCGTCAAAATCGTGCCGCAGGGCTATCAGTGGACGGTAGAACGTTTTGGTCGCTATACCAAAACGCTACAACCGGGGCTAAGTCTGGTGGTGCCGTTTATGGATCGCATTGGTCGCAAGATCAATATGATGGAGCAAGTGCTCGATATCCCTTCCCAGGAAGTTATCTCGAAAGATAACGCCAACGTGACCATCGACGCAGTCTGTTTTATTCAGGTGATTGATGCCCCGCGCGCCGCTTATGAAGTCAGCAATCTGGAGCTGGCAATCATCAACCTGACCATGACCAACATCCGTACCGTGCTTGGCTCAATGGAACTGGACGAAATGCTCTCCCAGCGCGACAGCATTAACTCGCGCCTGCTGCATATTGTCGATGAAGCCACCAACCCGTGGGGGATTAAAGTCACCCGTATTGAAATTCGCGACGTGCGCCCGCCGGCAGAGCTTATCTCTTCGATGAACGCGCAGATGAAAGCGGAACGTACCAAACGCGCTTACATCCTTGAGGCGGAAGGGATCCGTCAGGCGGAAATCCTCAAAGCCGAAGGTGAAAAACAGTCGCAAATCCTGAAAGCGGAAGGCGAACGTCAGTCGGCATTTTTACAGGCTGAAGCGCGTGAACGTTCCGCTGAAGCGGAAGCTCGCGCGACCCAAATGGTGTCTGAAGCCATCGCCTCCGGTGATATTCAGGCGGTGAACTATTTCGTGGCGCAGAAATACACCGAAGCGTTGCAACAGATCGGTTCGTCCAGTAACAGCAAAGTGGTGATGATGCCATTAGACGCCAGCAGCCTGATGGGGTCGATTGCCGGGATTGCCGAACTGGTGAAAGACAGCGCCAACGAGCGAAATAAATCATGATCGAGCTGCTGGTAGTACACCCGCATATTTTCTGGCTGAGTCTCGGCGGTTTATTGCTGGCTGCCGAGATGCTGGGCGGAAACGGTTATCTGTTGTGGAGCGGTGTCGCGGCAGTGATTACTGGCCTGGTGGTCTGGCTGCTGCCGCTGGGGTGGGAATGGCAAGGGGTGATGTTTGCTGTCCTGACGCTGCTCGCTGCCTGGCTATGGTGGAAATGGTTGTCGCGGCGGGTACGCGAACAAAAGCACAGCGACAGCCATTTAAACCAGCGTGGCCAGCAGTTGATTGGCAGACGATTTGTGCTGGAATCACCGTTAGTCAACGGACGCGGTCATATGCGCGTCGGCGACAGTTCATGGCCGGTCAGCGCCAGCGAAGATCTCGGCGCAGGTACGCATGTTGAGGTGATTGCGATTGAAGGGATAACGCTGGTCATCCGTGCGGTCATCGCCTGATGCGACGCTGACGCGTCTTATCATGCCTGGAAGTCTGTGCCTGATTGTAGGCCGATGTGATGG